>NZ_JBNHEP010000256.1:0-23499 GCF_050015995.1 Dapis brunnea BLCC-M229
GAGGAATAGAATGGGGAAAAGGTAGAAAAATAAATATATTCACCATCACCCAATCACCCCATCACCCCATCTCCCCATCTCCCAATCACCCCATCACCCCATCTCCCGATCTATTGGAATATTAGCCAAAGCGCGAGTTTTTGGCAAAGTACTCAGGAGTCAGGAGTCAGAAGTCAGGAGATGGAGGAATAGAATGGGGAAAAGGTAGAAAAATAAATATATTCACCATCACCCAATCACCCAATCACCCCATCACCCCATCACCCAATCACCCCATCACCCCATCACCCCATCACCCCATCACTCCATTTCCCCATCACCCCATCACCCCATCTCCGAATTCCCTCATCCCCCCATCTCCGAATCTCCCCCTCTATTTTTAAATAGATCCCAAATGGGTTCTATAGAAAGAAATGTCTGTCTCAATCTAAACTTAAACGACTATAACTGAAAACAGGGAATAAAAAAGACAAAAAGATAACTGTCACACGCGTGCTTGAGAAACGCTATATGTAAAGTAAATATTACTTAGTTACGTTAACTTTTACCTGGTTATATAACTTTCAGTAAAGTTAATTTTGCGCAAAGTATTAGTTTGAGGAATATTTTCCTAACCTATATACTAAATCCACAGACTAAACTAATTTGGGTGAGGTGAAAATTACCAACCTAGGCAATATTTCTCCGGAATATACGGTTTCATCTTAGAAGTATCAAACAGAAAGAAATAAACCAATTAATTTATGGAGAACTTTAGATGAATATTCAAACTAATCTCAACAAAATTGTTCGCCTCGGTTTAGTTGCTTTAACTACTACTTCTTTATCTTTTGCAACTATAGCTCCTGCAAAAATTGCTTTTGCCGAACCAATACCCCAGCGCAGTGTCACTCCTGGTGTTATAAATGAAGGAATGAACGGAACATGGAATTTACAGTGGAAAGTCAACGGATGGTTACATAGAGGTCGTTTAAGAATGAATGGAAATTTTGGAACTATGATTGTGAATGTAACTGGACCTAATGGTAGGAGAGTTTATGCTGAACAACAAATGAATATGGTTCCTAATAGAAATGGTTATACTCTTCAAGGTAGTAGACCTACTTATCCTGGTAGTAATGCGATAAACCGTAATTATCAACCTGATAATTTTTATGTTGAGTCAGGTGATCGTGGTAGTTGGAAAATGAGAAATTGTTCTGATTATCATGGTTGTATTCCAGTCAGGATGACAAGAATTGATCGATAAATTCAATCAAGTTCAATCAAGTTATTGTAGGGATAGGTTTTGCAAAAAAAACTGTAAGTATTCCGCAGGAAATACTTACCGAATAATTAAGATTTAAAGCCTCTCATTTAAAGGATAAACAAGAAAAAAATTTCCTTTTAGTCAATCCTCTTCTTTTCAAATAGAGGTAATAATTAATAATTAATTGTTGAAAAAAACTATTCCTAATTAGTTTATATATAACTTCTCAAATAGATAAAAATTTTGATTTTAGGGAACACCGGAACAGGGAACAAGCAAAAATTCAAAAATACTTTATCTCATTAATATCAGGGCTATTTCATTGTAGAACCAAGTGAGGATTTTACTAGCTTTTAGAGATGGGTTAATATAACCTTCAATCCTTTAAAAGGCATATATTTTCGTGGTTGGCACAAAAAGTCAGAAATTAGAACGAAATAGCCCTAAATTAATATGAGAATCCCGATGCAATTAAGATTTATCAGAATATAATTTATATTATTTATGTTTAATAGAGCAATAAAAAAATTTTTCTTCCCTCCTGAATTCTGATAACTGATAACTGTTAACTGAAATGGCTCCTACTTAATTAATCATTAATTGAACCATCAGGCAGAATTGTTCCTCTCAGAATTACTCCACTTAAATCTGTATTAGTAATAACTGCACCTTCCAAATTAGCATTACTTAAATTAGTTTCTTGTTTATAACCTCGAAAAGAAAAACTATGAAAATCTGCTCCACTCAAATTAGTATCAGCAAGATTAGCATATTCTAAGTTAGTACCATGGAGACTAGCATTACTTAAATTAGCTCCTGCCAAACTTGCTCCCCAGAGTCTTGCTTCTAACAAATTAGCATCAGTTAAATTAGCATTACTCAAATTTGCCAGAGTTAGATCTGCTTCCAATAAACGAGTTCCAGTTAAATTCGTATTTGTTAAATTTGCTCTGTTAATATCTGCTCTATATAAGTTAGCTTTTTCTAAATTGGCTCCTGTTAAATCAGTTCCTGAAAGGTTAGCTCCATTCAAATCTGCACCCTGAAAATTTATACCTGTTAAATTAGCTCCCGAAAGGTTAGCATTCTTTAAATTAGTGTCATGGAAATCTGCTCTACTTAGGTCGCATTGTTTCCATAAGAATGATACACACCAATTATCTTGTAATAGATGATTAATATCTTCAGAATTAGCTGCCATAACTGGTGCAGATAAACTAAAGTAGATGAAAGAAATGACTAAAGTAATAGTTGCTAAAAATTTCATTGCTAAAGTTATTTTAATTGAACTAAAATTAATTTTTTTGAATCGAGGAAGCAAACTTTATCCAAAAATAAGTAATATAAAATCTGGATAATTACTATCTCCAAGTCCGCAGCGACTGGAACAGAGTGGAAGGAAGCAATCTCAGGGGTTGAGGAAATTGCTTCCTATCGTCGCAATGACGAATGTTTAACCTGATTCTATATAAAATAGAAAATTCGCTAGTACAACTTCAAACATAATCATAATATGTCGAGATTGTCTAGCGAACTAAGTAAAGCTTTGACCAAAAAATAGGGTCTCAAACCTACCATTTTAAGGGGATGAAAAAACGGTCGTTTGCAGAGCATGACCTTAGGATGGGATGGCGAGGAGACCTCGCCATATCCAATCGACCAAGAGAAACTAAACTTCAGTATTTTAAGCCTCCGTTCAGCAGGAGGTACTGATAACTGATAACTGAAAACTCTTACCATTAATTAACCAAGAGTTAGGGCTAAATCATCAGGATTGACTGCAATAATGTTATTTTGAACATCTTCGATAGAAGTTTCTTCAACTACACCTAATATAAAGCCACTGTCAAGGAGTCTAATTACAGCATCTCCATCTACTAACTCATAATCTAAGCCTTCAGAAGGAATAAATTCAGCAATAACAATAATCCGATCACTATCTGCAACACTAAAATCAGTAATCATGTCAGCTTGCTCTATTTCCTCTATTCCTTCAACAGTATCAACTCGCAGCATAAAACTATCTGCATCTGCACCACCTGTGAGGATATCCTTACCATAATCCCCAATTATATTATCATCTCCTGGTCCACCTATTAAGTTATCCTCTCCTTTCCCTCCTCGTATAAAGTCTGAACCGTCACGACCACTAACATTATCATCACCTTCGTTTCCACTCAGAATATCGGTACCATCACCACCAGATATGGTATCATTGCCTGCTAAACCCATAATTGCAAAAGATGAATCAGGTTCAGCATCGCTTATTTCGAGAACATCAATAACATCATCATCCTCTGTTCCCAATTCAGTTGTGAAAGAAGAATCAGCAACATCTATATCGAGGAGAGTCTCATTCTCATCTTCTTCTTCAGTTTCTTCTGTCGTTTCTTCCTCTTCCTCTTCCTCTTCCTCTTCATCAATAGCACTAGCTATTTCATCACCCTCTTCTTCTTCCTCTCCTTCTTCTTCACCTTCTATATTTTCATCATCCTCATTAGGAGATTCATCCAGAGGTGTATCTAATTGAGAACCTAATAGAGTGTCCTCTAAGATTGGTGATACTTCTGTTCCATTACCAGAACTATCAACATTCTCATCAACCTCTTCTTCTTCCATAGAAAGAACATAATCTACCTTGATCCTGTTATCAGCATTTTTCCAATCATTCAGCAAATCTGAGTCACTTACTATCTCTGATTCCCTACTGGATATATTTCCCTCTACTACCCTTGCTAAGACAATGCGATCGCCTTCGTCAATTCCCAAAACATTATCTAAACCATCAGTTACTTCACCAAAAACCGCATATCCGCCATCCAATTGATTGCTGACATCTTCCAAAGTAAAGTAAAATTGTGAAGAAGCTGAATCTAGTGGACTATTTCTGCGAGCCATTGCTATTACCCCTTGCTCATGGGATAATTCCACTTGCTCGTCAACTATCTGGTTATAGACAATTTCTCCATCTTTTACTTTAATTTCTAAAGGTATTGTCCGTGGTTCACCTGTGGCAGGTTCAATATATTGTCCTGAGCCTAATTCTCTTAGTTCTGCAAGAATATCTGTATCTCGGCTCGCGGGGTCGCCTACTTGAGCCACAAACCCATCTACAAGTCGGTGGAATGCGAGAGCATCATAGAAATTTTGCTCTACCAAGTCAGTAAAGTTAGCTGCTGTTACTGGTGCAGCACTGGTATTAAGTTGAACTGTAATTTTGCTTCTTTCAGCAGTTTCTTCTTCCTCATCCTCAGAGGTTTCATCATCTTCTTCTTCTAGCAACTCTTCGTCCCCAGTTGCATCTGCTCCTTCTTCTTCAGAAGTTTCTGCCTCTGAGACTGTTTCTTCTTCCTCTTGTGTTGACTCTTCGTCGTCCTCAATTGAATCTGTCTCTTCTTCTTGAGAAGTTTCTGACTCTGAGGCTGTTTCCTCTTCCTCTGGGGATTTTTCTACGACTATTTCTACTGTTACCTGGCCATCTAAACTCGGTAAGCCTAGTTGTTCTAAAAACTCTTGTGTTCCTAACTCTTGTGTATCTTGTGTTTCTTGTGTTTCTGGTATTTCAATATTTTCGTTCATTTGCTTTGAACTCCTTAGCTGTGAATAATTTGCAACTCCATTATATTCCATTTATAATTTGACTGCCTACAATAGTTCTGAAAATAAAGGCAAAATTTCAATCAAAAAAAGGGATTTAAACCAGTTTTAATAATTTTTTACTATCCCCAATTGTTAACTCTTGCGTGGCAATATTTAAACCATAATAAAAGATATAATTTACCCACCAAAATACTTGACCTTGATTCCTCTTTTTCCTTCTTATTCTTTTTATAGCAATTCCCAATAAGCGTGAGGTAAGCGCATTCTTTGGTTTTAGGGAGCAAGGAAAAATTAACTGGGAATAGGGAATAGAATAGAAATTAAAGATAGGTGTACATCATTAGACTGAGAAACGCTATATCTTATAAATTAAGTTGGGAAAATCAAAAGTAAAATCAATTTTCCCAACCTATTATTTAAGTCGCTAATTCAATGCCTTTCCTACATAAATTCTCCACTAAAATTAATTATCCAATTCTCAAAGCTGCATCTCCAAAAGGTAGTGCATCAGGCACAGAAATAGCAGTAAAATCAAAAAAGAAAGTCGCACTTCTAACTTCTTCTGCCACCGAATTATTCACAGTACCAAGAATAATATTATTTTCCTCTTCTTCAGCCTCTATTTGAATTATTGTACTATCACCTTCTTGAGTAAAAGAAAGAGAAGATATTGGCTCCGAAACACCAATTCTATCCCCTTCCGAAAAATTAAAATCTTCTATCGTATCAGCATTATTTTCTTCATTATCAATTACTGCCAAAACAAAAGTATCTGCACCAGCTTCCCCTAGTAAATTATCTGTACCAGCATCACCAATTAAAATATCATTTCCTTCTCCACCAGTTAATACATCACTATCTTTACCACCTCGTAAAAAATCATTTCCTTCATCACCAAATAAAATATCACTATCTAAATTACCATTCAAAATATCATCATCCAGACCGCCAGATAATAAATCTAATCCTTTTCCACCCCGAAGATAATCGGAACTATCCCTACCATCTAAACTATCATCTCCCTGATTACCATTAATAACATCATTAATTATTGAACCTGTAATTTGATCATTTCCTTCTAATCCCAATACACTAAATACTTCTTGAGATAATTCTGTAGAAATTTCAAAAATATCATCTCCTTCTGTTAATACTTGCAAAAAATCAATAGGCAAAGGAATATTAGCACGATTAACAATATTAATAAAATTATTCAGGAGGGATGTATCAGTAATAATTTGTGAAACTCGACTAGGAATTATTCCTTGGGTAACTCTAGCAGCAGTAATACTATCACCTAATTCTATTTCTTCTATGACATCTAACCCATCTATTACATTACCAAATATGGCAAATCCACCATCTAATACTGATACATCATTTAAGGGAATATAAAATTGAGAAGATGCCGAATTTAGAATCTCTGTACGAGCCATTCCAATAGCACCTGCTACGTTTGGCAATTGTACAGGAGGAGAAACTATTTGATTATAAATAATTGGTTGTCCTAGACCTAAAGGCTTAATTTCTAATGGAATAAATCGAGGTTCATTTGTTATTGGATCGATAAAATCACCACTGCCTAAAAGTTCCAAAGGGATATCTGGATTTCTACTAAAAGGATCGCCTCCTTGAACTAATGAAAATTGTGGTTGATTTTCTATGCGATGAAATCTCACACCATCGTAAAAATTTCGTTCTACTAAGTCAACAAAGTTACCTGCAGTTATTGGTGCATTGAACCCATCAATTTCGATGGTAACTATCTGATTATCAATCACCATTAATACTGTTGCTAGACCGGATATTTGTGGTAAATTTTCTTCCATTTTTATCTAGTTTAATAGGGAAATTTTTTGTACAAGTTATTTATTTTAGAATAAATTTTAATTCTCCCTCAATACTAAGCTATTAAGCATCTAAATTGGTTATTGTGGGTGATGGGGAGATGGAGGGAGGGTTTGACGGTTTCTTCCCTAGTTTGGTAATACCCAGTTTAAATGCGTCTTAGCTTATCAATACTAATTCCACTTCTGCCCGACAATCATTTAATTACGCTATGGCTAATAGTTGATGGCTGAATGCTTACCCATATTTTTCGTAATACCATTTTGCTAGTTGATACAGCAGTTTCCGCACGTTATGAGGTACAGATATTGACGGTTAAGAATGCGCGAATTTAGAGTTTAGAGTTTAGAGTTTAGAAGTTATACAGGGTATACTACTACGGAGTTTACTGGAAATGTTTGGATAGTCAGTTGTACGTTAGTTATACCAATTCACTTTAAAGATGTCACAAATAGTTTCAAACTTTAAATGTCAAATAATAGCCTCAAATCTTTCTCTTGTCAAAGTTTTTAGCCTATCCAATCTGAATTCTGAATTCTGTGAAATGGTATTAGTTCCGAATCTGCTGTAAGTGCTCCTGCTGTAACTCACGGGCAACGGGAAGCGCTGTAATTCTTATCTAGACATGAATTTTGCTGACAGCTATTATCTTTATATTAAGTGTAACTTCATGGAGAAGTTCTATTAGGCGATCGCTACCCTTCTGAGTTTATCTAAAATCTAAAAACTGTTGCGCAATAGTTGAATTAATTATCAATCTAAATTAGGCGATCGCTACCCTTCCGACTTTATCTAAAATCTAAAAACTGTTGCGCAATAGTTGAATTAATTATCAATCTAAATTAGGCGATCGCTACCCTTCCGACTTTATCTAAAATCTAAAAACTGTTGCGCAATAGTTAAATACTGAAGTTGATTTGTTTCATTCCCCAGGATAGGGGAAGCTTGAGACCTTTTGGTCAATTTTCAAATGATTAGTTAAGACAGTTACTAGTACTCGACCAAACCAAAATTGCTGGGTAAGGGTTAGTAAGTTGTGAGTAGTGAATCGTTAGTGGTAAAAATATTACCAGGCAAAGTTTACTTGGTAGACTACTAGAAAGACAAGGGAGAAAATTTAATAGCTTACCCATCAAATCAATCTTGACAAACTATTTAGATGCTCATCTAAATGGGACAATACATCGACAATTTTCCACAGAAAATTTGGGAACAAATTTATGTAAACTTATATGAAGTAGAGTTTTCATCATAAATTATGACATCTCGTCGGCATTTTACTACCATATTTTTTGCTATTTGTCTAGCTTTGATAACTTGGTTTAACTTTATCCCCAATGTTTGGGCACTTGGAGGTAAACTACCTGAGTTATATCAACCAGCACCAGAATTTACCCTACCCACGAATACAGGGGATGGGGAAATTTCTTTATCAGATTATCGTGGTGAGTGGGTAGTGCTTTATTTTTATCCTAAAGATTTTACTTCTGGTTGCACAATTGAGGCGCGTAGGTTCCAGCAAGATTTACCAAAATATATTTCTCGAAACGCTCAAATTTTAGGTGTTAGTGCAGATGATATTGACTCCCACGCAGAATTTTGTGATTCTGAAGGTTTAAAATTTCCATTGTTAGCTGATACGGATGGAAGTGTTAGTAAAACTTACGGTTCGTGGCTAAACTTTTTTTCAATGAGGCATAGTTTTATCATCGACCCAAATGGGATTTTGCAGGAAATTTTTCTAGGAGTAAGACCGCCTATTCATAGTCAAGAAGTTTTGGCACGTTTAGATGAGTTGCAGCAGAGTTAATTAATATAGCAGGGAATAGGGAATAGGGAATAGGGAATAGGGAACAGGGAACAGTTGGAAAAACATTTCCTATTATAACGGATAGGATTGGTTAAAAGGAATTTTTTTGTTCTCTTGGTCGATTGGATATGGCGTTTGCGCTTCGCAAAGCTCCGCTTTACATGTTGCGGAGCAAAACGCGAAGCGTCCCGGAGAGAAGGGAAACCTCGCCATCCCATCCTAGGTCATGCTCCGCAAACGACCGCTGTCTTGGTCGATTGGATATGGCGAGGTCTCCTCGCCATCCCATCCTACGGACTGCTCCGCAAACGACCGCTTTTTCTCCTTGAAAGGAGAGGGTTTAAACCTTAATTTTTCGGTAAGTTCTAAATCTTCACGGAAGTAATCAGAAATAGCAAAGGTTATTTCCCTGATAAAATTGTATTCGGTATAGGTAACTTGAAATGTTTTAAGAACTTCACTAATAGTTTTGAAATTACTGAAAGCCATTTTTTATTTCTTCAATAATTGATTGTATTGCTAGTCAATTTGAGAATTAATTCAGAACCTCATAGCAGGAGTTATTAATAAATAACTCCTGTTTACAAATTTAGTCAGTTTTAACAAATTTTGACTATTGATATAAGTGCCTATGCAAAATTAATTACACATCCTACTGACTCTCTTTTGCCTGTAGCAATAGTGCCTATTGCCTCTCTCAACTAGGAAATTTATTTTCCACAACTACTTGTAACGGTTCTCATATTAATGAGATATACTGACGTACTGATAACTGATAACTGATAACTGATAACTGAAATGACCTACTCCCTATAAAAACTAATTTATGCTGAACTTACTAAATAAAAGATTATTTTGGTACTTAGCATTACCAATAATTGTAATAAATGGTTGGGCTTTACTACAAATATTCCAATATTTTGGTCGGATAATTACAATAGCTGTCTCTGCAACATTACTCTCATTTTTGTTAGATTACCCAGTACTTTTTTTGCAGAGACATAGAGTTAAAAGAAACCGAGCAGTTATTTTAGTATTTTTAGTAGCATTAGTAATTATATTAGTTTTGGGAATTATTCTGATTCCTCTGCTATTAGAACAACTTACCGGATTTATTGAAAAACTTCCTAGTTGGCTTGAATCTGGAAATCAACAATTAGAATTATTTGACCAATGGGCATCTAAGCGTCAATTACCGATTAATTTCACAGTTTGGACAAATCAATTTACAGAAAGTTTATCTTCTCAATTGCAAGATATAACAGGAGAAATTATTAGTTTTGTTGTTAATACAGTAGGTAGAATTTTTGATATTTTAATCACCATAGTTATTACTTTTTATCTAATGCTACATGGCGATCGCCTTTGGAATGGAATATTTAATTGGCTGCCTAATAACCTAGAAATTCATATCCGCAAATCATTTAAACAAAACTTTGAAAATTATTTTATTGGTCAAGCAACACTAGCTTGTTTGATGGGTGTTTCTATGACCCTAAGTTTGTTATTTCTAGGAACTCCTTTTGGCTTATTATTTGGCATAGGAATTGGATTTATGACTTTAGTTCCTTTTGGTACTGCTTTGGGTGTAACTCTTGTCAGTTTATTAATAACTTTAGAAAATTTTTGGCTCGGAATAAAAGTTCTAATTGTGATAGTTTTAATCGAACAAGCAATTGAAAATTTTGTTGCTCCCAGAATACTAGGAAGATTTACAGGTCTTAATCCTGTCTGGATTTTACTGAGTTTATTAGTGGGGGTGCAAGTATGGGGAGTTTTAGGTTTATTAATCGCTGTACCTCTAGCAGGTTTTGTCAAAAATACTGTTAATTATCTCCGCTACTATGCAGAATTTAATCCATAGTAAAATCAATCAGTCAATCTACTAGAGGAATAATTAATTTGGAGATTGAAAAAACTAATTTTATTCTCTAATTTATTAGAGAATACTATTTCTCAATAGTAATACTATATTTTGATTCCCAAACTAATTGATTCTGTCTCCTAACTCCTTTTTATTCTGTCTCCTGACTCCTGACTCCTGACTCCTTCTTTAAACTATGCTGCAAAAATAGTCTTCTATTTTGCTCTGTATACCTTAATCTTTCTTCAATAGTCTGCCAATCTTCTTGTTCAATATTTTGAATAAACCCATCAATTTGGTCACGAAAAGAATAAAGCGATCGCAACACCTCTAGACGATTATATTGGGCCATCATTCGTCCTAACTCTGGATTGCCCCCTCCCACCCGGCTAGTGTCACGGAAACCAGAACTAGCCAACTCCTGTGCTAACTTAACAACAGTAGGATTACTCTCACTCATACAGGCAGCAATCAAACTAGCACTGGCCATCACAGGCAAATGAGAGATCCAAGCAACAGCTCGATCGTGTTCGTGGGGGTTACAAAAATAAACTTGACTCTTGAGCAACCTAGCTATTGCCTCAAGTTTCTCTACAGACTCTAGGGGAGTATTTTCAGTAGGAGTCAGCACATAAGGTCTATCTTCAAACAAACCCAATTGAGCCACTTCAATCCCACTTTCTGCTTTGCCAGCCATAGGATGTCCACCTACAAAATTCGGCCAAAGTTGAGAAACACCTTCCACAATAGGTGTCTTAACAGAACCCACATCAGTTAGAATTGCAGAGGGAGAAAGAAAAGGAATAAGCTGTTCTAGAGTAGGAATAATACCTGACATGGGAGTACAGATAAATATTAAATCAGCAATAGATAGTAAAGATAGTTCCAAGCTAGCTTCATCAACAGCTCCAAGAGCAATTGCCTTTTGACAAGTTTGTTCTCGACGAGATACCCCAAGAACACGATAACCTAGAGCTCTTAAATCCAATCCGACTGAGCCACCAATTAAACCTAATCCAACAATACCTATATTAATCATAAATACCTATATTAATCATAATGTAATGGGTATGATACAAGGGTGCGCCCTAATGATAATCGAAGAACTTCAAGAAAAATATGCTGCTGGTGAAAGAGATTTTACTGACCTCAATCTTTTTGAGGCCAATCTCACTGGCATTAATCTTAGTGGCGCAAATCTTAGCGGCGTCAACCTCAGTGTTGCCAACCTAAGTGGTGCAAATTTAACAGATTCTAATCTTAGTAAAGCTAAACTTAATATTACTAAACTTAATGGGGCGCATCTTAGTGGGACAAACTTAAATGGTGCTGATTTAAATGTAGCTAATCTAGTTTTAGTTAATTTGAAACAAGCTCAATTAATTGCTGCTAAATTGATTAGAGCAGAGTTAATTAGAGCAGAATTAAGTGGGGCAAATCTTTCTTTAGCTGATTTAAGTGGGGCTAGTCTTGTTGAAGCTACACTCCGAAAAACTAATCTTAGTGGTGCTAATTTAAAGGGAGCTAACTTGCGTTTTGCTTCTATTACAGGCTCTAATTTAATAGAAGCTAACTTGCAAGGAGCAGACCTTAGTGGTGCTGACCTTAGTGGTGCTGACCTTAGTGGTGCTGAATTAAGACAAACTAATCTGACTGGTGCTAATTTGAATGGGGCTGATTTAAGTGGTGCTAACCTACGTTGGGCTGATTTAAGTGGTGCTCAACTGAAGTGGGCGAGTCTCAATGATGCTAAACTCAGTGGTGCTGACCTAAGTAGAGCAGATTTATCCCAAGCTAACCTTTTAAATGCTAGTCTAGTTCATGCTAATTTATCAAGTGCCTGTTTAATTGAAGTAGATTGGATTGGAGTAGATTTAACGGGAGCAACTTTAACAGGAGCAAAAATTTTTGGCGCCTCTCGCCTCGGGATTAAAACAGAAGCAGTAAGCTGTGAGTGGCTTGACTTAAGTGCTAATGGAGATAAAAGTCAAGTTTATTCTCTCAATTCTGGGAAAATTAAAAGTTTCTTTCATGAGACTATTCCTCAAGTGAGGATTATTGTTGATACTCCTTTAGATACTTCTAGTCATTATGCTCTAGCTGCAACATATTATCAACTCAGTAAGTATTTACCAGAGCTAAATCAACCCCCTTGTATAGAAGTTAATTCTTGCAGAACAATCATCTCGTTTCAAATGAACAGCGATGAAAAGCTATTCGCTACTGCTTATATCGCTATTATACCTTTTCATGATTTTGCTAAAACCCAAGAGAGTATTATTAGTATTATGAAAATCCTTAACTCTCAAGATACAAATTATTTAACTCCTGTTATAGCTCAAACAATTCGGCAGTTAACTACAGTTTTAACTAAATCAATTAAACAAGTTAATCAAATTAAGAAGGATAAAGCATTACTGAAATTTTGCAATGGAATTAAATTTTTTCAGACAGCAACAAAAATAACTATAATTAATTCCAGTGGTCAAAAATTTAATCTCTACCATCATCCGAAATTTGGTAAGCGAATAGTAAAGAAAGTTCGTAGAAATCGTGAAGTAGAAACCTTAATTCAATTACCTCAAACAGAACCATATTCTATTAATACGATTATTGATTTTGTTGATGGCTTTCATCAATCATAAATTTAATCTCTATAGAATAATTTTTGAGGAAAAATTAGTATGAATAACTAGCTCATCAGCTATTATTTTTTTCTCTTTCCAGGGTTATTTTTGGTACTTACTTAATTAATAAAAACAGCATTATCATATAATAGCATTTTCCCAAAATAATATTACAAATAATACAGGTAAGGAAGAAGGAAGAACCGAAATTGGAAGAAGGTGAGAAAGAAGTAAGAAAAATTATCTATTTTGTCCTTCAATCAAATCAATAACTTTGTACAAAAAATAAGCAGCGATCATCAGAGCTACCCTGATTTGTAGCCAACATTTATCAAACTGATATAATCTTTAGTAAATTAATTATAAACAGAAAATATTCCATACAAAATCTCTACATTAATGTAAGCATTCAGCTCTTAGCAGTCAGCTAGCCTCCTGGGTTGTAACTGTATTAACAGTAAATAATGAATAATTTCTTTTAAGCTTAAAGGAGCTTACTTTGGCAATAACTTTTAATTCTTTCTCTATTTCTCAATTGCTTTTACCTCTTCCTCTTATCAATAGCCGATAACGCAGTTCTTCTGGAAGAGGCTGGCTAATAGCTGATGGCTGAATGCTTACATATTAATTCAATATTTTTTATTATTGTAAATTAAATGAATATAATATTGCAGTTTATTCTGTGGTATTTGAGGCACAGTAGCATTCAACAATTAATAATTATTAATTATTATAAAGAAGAGTATTGGTATAAAAGGATTTTTTTTCTTTTTTCTCCATGAATCGAGAGGCTTTATACCTCAATTTTTCGGTAACTTTAATACAAATTTTTGAAGTATCGAATTAACGTTTTATTTTTGTTAGGGCAATTTACTATAATCATTGTAACACATTTATATGGAATAGACTGTATAATGTCAAAAAAACAAAGTCAAACAATATTAAGGATTTTATTTTTTTAGTTCCCTAGAAAGGTAGCAAAGTAAAAATAGTATATTTTAGCTATTCAAATCTATGCTCCGGGCAAAAAAATCAAGTGTCAAATATATTCTAAAAGTATGAATCGAGAAGAAATACTTCAACAATACATAAAAGGAGAAAAAAACTTTACAGGTATTATTCTGTGTGAAGCAAATCTTAGCAAAGTCGATCTCAATCAGATTAATTTAAGTCAAGCAGTATTAAATCTGACTAATTTCACTGAAGCTAATCTTAGTGAAGCTAACCTGAATGGAGCCAAATTAAATGTATCCAGACTGACTAAAACAAATCTGACCCATGCTAAACTTAACGGTGCAAATCTCAACCTTGCTAACCTAATTCAAGCTAATTTAAGCAATGCTGAATTGATAGAAGCCAAGCTAATTCGGGCAGAGTTAATTCGAGCAAATATGAGTAATGCTAATCTCAAAGGCGCTAATTTAACAGAGGCTGATTTAAGAGAAGCTATTTTAAAACAAGCTAACCTACAATTAGTAGATTTACATTCTGCCCGTTTACGAAGTTCTTGCCTAGCAAATTCTAACCTAGAAAGAGCTAATTTACATAGAGCAAATCTTAATAAAGCTGATTTGAGAGGAGTCAACTTTAATAATGCTGAACTTACAAAAGCTAATCTCTCTCTTTCTAATTTGAGTAAAGCTAATTTTAAAGGAGCTAATTTAACAGAGGCTGATTTAACAGGAGCTAATTTGAGTGGAGCTAATCTTGATTCAGCTATACTCAATAACGTAAATTTACATGGGGGAAATTTGCATAATTCTAATTTGTCTAATGCTGTTTTAGTTAATGCTGATTTAACCAAAAGTAATTTAATTCATGTTAGTTGCGAAGGAGTAGATTTAACATCAGCAACCCTCACAGGTACTAAGCTCTATGGAGTATCACGATTTCAAATAACTGCTAAAAATATTACTTGTGATTGGGTTGATATGAGTGTCAATGGTGATGGTAGTAAAATTATCAACTTGACTCCAGAAAAATCTAAACTTTTTTTTAATCCTACTCAACCAACTGTAAAAGTTATAGTTGATGCACCTCTAGATCCTGATTCTCATTTGGCTTTGGCTGCTATCTATCGTCAAATTTATAAACAGTATAATCTTTTAGGATTACCTCCTAATATCGAAGTAAATTCTCAAAAAACTCGATTATCAATTCGAGTAGATAAAGATGAGCAGTTATTTACTACTGCATATCTAATGATTTATCCATTTAAAGTATCTACATTAACTCAAAATTATTTTTTAGAATTAATCGATCGAATTTCCCAAGACTACTCTAGAAATTTAGATGTCAGAACATCAAATCGTTTTGCTAAGATCAGGGTAAATCTTAATAAAATGAAAAGAATAATTGAGGAACTAAAAGCTAATAATACTCAACCTCTTAAAATACTAAATTTAAAATTTTTTAGTTCCCCGCTGAAAATTAGAATAGTGAATTCAATGGGGCAAGATTTTTGCCTGACAAATAGTTTAGATTATACCCAAGTAATCTCTGATTATTTAATCAAAAAAAACATAAATGAAGAATACTTAGTCAACTCTTTTATAGATAATCAAAAATTTCATAAAAGCTTGGTATTATTTGTCAAAAATTTTTCTTAATAACTTGATTTTACTGTATAAAATTTGGAACTGAGCGAGGCAAAACAAAATAATTTGATCGAATCTCTAATACCAAATCTCAAAAGTTTTGCTATATATTGTTTTTGCCATAAGTTACAATTAAAAAGCCATAAGTCAGTTACTTTAAAAAATGGCAAGTAACAAATAAAACATTAGTAATATTTGCTATTAGGTGTGGGGGAAAAAAGCTGAATCAATTGTTTATAGAGGTTTTCAGGTAGATGAAGTACATAGTAAAAACTACAACCCTTGTAGGGACGTTCCATGGAACGTCCCTACTTTGTTCTACTAAAATGAAAACTGCTGTAATTTATGGTACTCATAGTGATACATCTGTAAAATAGCCTAATTTAATACCAATTTGATCAAAGAATGTTACAAAACTGTGGTTACAGGGAACAAACAATAGGGTATGTCAGTAGATATTTATCCAAAGATATTTATCCAAAGATATTTATCCCAAATGAAGTCAAAAACCCTTTATTCCGACCTTTACCCAGCTTATACACAGGTTTGATTTTTTATTGACAAATACGCCCTAAGAGAGTGAATGAACAAGCAAAGATTAATATAGCGCTTAGTGCTTAATCTGAGGTATGTTCAGTGGGTTACGGCTCCCAGTTAAGACTTTAGTTCCTGAGCATAGGTATTGCCGCCTAACCCACCCTAAGCCTGGATTTAATATTCCTTTTACAAACAGTCTCTAATTATAATCATCTTAAAAACAATTGAAAAAGCTATAGCGTTTTTCAGTAAGCGTGAGGTACACTTTTCTTTTTTCTTTCCTTTTCCTTGTTCCCTATTACCTAACACCTAGAATTTTGTACATCATCAGTATAAGAATTGCTATATCTAGTAAACTTGACTACTCAATAACAAATGTCAGAAGAAATATTAAAAAGATACGAATTAGTTAAAAAATATACACAAGGAAAAAGAAATTTTGCTGCCATCAACTTGACAGAAGTAAACCTGAGTCAGATGAACTTGAGCAAAGCTAATCTCACTAATGCTATTTTATTTGTCTGTAATCTCAGTGGTGCCAATCTCAGTGAAGCAAATCTTACTAAAGCTAATCTCAATATAGCGCGCCTTAGTGGTGCCAATCTCAAAAAGACGATATTAAATCAAGCAACTCTCAATGTGGCCAATCTAGTCCGAGCTAATCTGAGTGAAGCTCAATTAGTAGAAGCTACCTTAGTTAAAGGAGAATTAGTTAGAGTAGAATTAACTCTAGCTAATCTTAGCCGAGCCAATCTCAGTGGTGCCGACATGAGAGAAGCAAATATCACAGAAGCTAACTTAAGTCAAACTAACCTGAGTGGCGTAAATCTCAGATTTGCTTTAGGACAAAGAACTAATCTAGAAAAAGCTGACCTCCATAATGCCGATCTGACAAAAGCCAATTTAGAAGAGGCTAATTTTACCAATGCTGAATTGAGACAAACCCACTTAAGTATGGCTAATCTTAGGAATGCTACATTTAATGGGGCTAATCTCAGGTGGGCTATTCTCAATGGAGCTGACTTAACTGATGCCGACCTCAGTAATGTTAAATTGAGTGGAGCTAATCTTCGCGGAGCGAATTTAACCAATACAAAATTAACTAATGCTAGTTTAGTTCATGCTGATTTAACTGAAGCCAATTTAGTCAGAGCTGATTTAGTTGGAGTAGATTTATCCGGAGCAATTTTAACCGGAGCAAAACTTTATGAAGTTCCTAGATTAAATCTTAAAGCCGAAGACATTGTTTGTGAATGGATTGATGTGAGTCCTGATGGAGATCGTAGTCAAGTTTATCACTTTAAATCATCAGCAGAATCCAAAAGATTTTTTAACCACAAATCCCCAATAGTTCAAATTATTGTTGATTCAAATTTAGACCTGAAAGCAAATGTGGCTCTTACTACAACTTACTATCACTTGGCTAAGGATTACGATTTTATTAACCGTCCTCCCAGTATTGAAGTTAACTACCAAAGAACTATTTTAAGTTTTAGAGTAGACAGTGATGAACTGTTATTTATACTAGCATTTATAGTTATATTACCTTTTGCTGATGCTAAAAAATCTCAAGTTAACATTATAGAAATTGTCAAAAATAACCCTTTACAAAAAATCAATACCAAAATATTAGAATTAGAAATTGGTATGGAACAAATCATCCAAAAAAATCAGAGAATTAACAAAATTATTGACTCTGTTAGAGCCAATATTACTTTTTTTTCAGCCCCTACTCAGTTAATTTTAAATAATTCAAGTGGTAAAAGTTTAGTAGTAAGTAGCAATCCAGACTTTGGGAAAAAAATCTGTAAAAATATAGATGAACACACAGATGAACAAAAATTCTCTTTGCCCCCTGATAATAAGGTAGCTGATTTTATTAATAGCTTTTATCACTTTGGTTAAAATCTGTGATCGAAGTAGAAGTCCATCAATCCCTGCTAAATTTCCTGCAATCGCAAAATCAACCTTACTGGCCTCATAATTTAACAATGGCACGGCTAGTAGCAAGGGCTTTGCGACTTGGGCGTAGTGCCTTAATTCAAACAGCTTCTCCACCAGGTAGCCATAATCAACAATATCAATTAAGTTATCTGCTACCAATCTTAATGTGGCCAAGAAAAACAATATTAGTCGCTCCTCAGCCAGTACAAGAACATTTACTAACTGTTGAAATTCCCAGATTACTGGCAAACCACTCTCAGATTAGTCCATTACTTCCCAACAAAGCAATCCAAACCTATCCGCCACAAGACGATGATTTTAATGGACTACTACTGATGACGCCCGAAGCTTGGTTAGTTAGCCAATGTCAGGATAACCAGTTTTCTAAAGGTATTCCGACAATTATTGATTGGGCAGATGATTTAGAAACTTGGGTACAAAATTATTTAACCACTAGCTTTTTCCCTACTGACTGGAATCAACTGATGGAAGTTCATTCTGCTCAAGCTGACTTAATTCGTCAGACAAGGATAAACTTAACGCGATCGCTCTTCCAACATCCAGTTAATCCCTACAGTTGCTACTTGATTGAAAAACATGAGCAACAGATTTTACAAAATCTCATCGAAAGTTTGTCATTACCTCCAGGAAACAAGGAATTACAGAGCGAGCATTTGAATAATGATTTTTGGTTTCAGTGGCAAAGTAATGGACAACTCAGGTGGGCAGAAATTCATCGCCAGAGAGGATCGTTTTCTTTATACTGCACTCCTTATGATTTATCTGAAGCTCTCAAGAATATTTGGACTCAACAACCTGTTGTGATTATTGGAGGAGCATTAGACTTAGAAGTGAAAGCTTATAGCTACAGACAGATGATGGGACTAGGGGATCTAACCTGCGTTAAATTTTCCCCTGATCGTCGCAATGAGATGATTCAACTATATTTGCCCAATGGCTTACCAATGCCAAATACACCTCAATTTCAAGCAGCATTAATTGCAGAAATTCAGACTTTATTGTATATCAGTTCTAGTGCTATAGATGGATTAATAGTCATCCTCATTGGAGATGTACCACTTAAAAATCAAGTGGGTGCTATTTTGGCCTCTGAATTTGGTTCCCGAGTTCAAGTGGAAACTGTTTATCCTGAAGAAAATGGAATTTTAATTACTGGTTGGGAGTTTTGGCAAGAATATCAAAGAGAACTTAAAGCACCTAAATTATTGATAATTACTACTTTGCCCCTTCCATCTTTGGAACATCCGTTGGTATCTGGACGAGTAAATTTTTATAAGCAACGGGGTTTAGATTGGTTTAGATTATACCTTTTACCAAAGGCAATACAAGAGCTACAACGTGCTATTGCCTCTGTGCGAGAATCTCAAGGTATCGTTGCTGTGTTGGATAGTCGTGTGATTCATCGTAGTTATGGCAAGCAAGTTTTAGCAGCTCTTAGTCCCTTTGCCAAAATTGATTACTTAGATACTACATGGTTATAGCACTATGTGCAAGTCATAAGTCATAAGTCATAAGTCATAAGTCATAAGTAATATCTGACTAAGTTTTCGGTTGGGAAATGTTACGCAAACAACATTTAGCAATGTCCGCGTCCAATGCTTCGACTGCTATGACTTGAAAAAAGAATAGGGAGTAGGCAGTAGGATTAATAATTATGTGGATTCAACTCCAAGCAAATTGCTGTATTATGTAGACCTTTGGGTCGGAAACCCAAGGGTAGACTGGAAAGATTTTATTTCCAATTCAAAGGTTCCCTTAGAGCTTGTTTGAGAAGTCATCTATCCCCCATTATCCCCTTTAATAAGCTATCCCTTACCGATAAGTCTTGAAATCCTTGTGGGAAGTGTGGGCAGTGTGGGGAGTAAGAATCTTGTCTGCATTTCTCAAAAAAATGTCTAATTCAATACACTATTTCTCAGGAAAAAGCAGCTCCAATAGTTATTCATAATTCGTCTATTTTGTCAAGTTTGATGTTAAGAAAGATGTGGGTAAAGCATAGCTTAATAAGGGGGACTTTCCGTTTTATTTCCCCCTTTTCAAGGGGGGCTAGGGGGGATCTAAATCAAAATTCATACTTTTCAAACATCCTCTTACGTCGCCCTACCGAAGACTGCCCTACAAGAGGCTCTTAACCGAAGGTAGATAACCTTAACGAAGTCAGAAGTCAGAAGTCAGAAGTCAGAAGCGAGTGTGTAATTCTGAGGTCTCCTCAGAATGTAAGACACACTCAAGACAGTGATTTTTGTAACGGGGATTTGAGCAAGGCTCCAAAAATATTTCGCCTTAAAAGGCGGGGTTTTAGACCCATATTATTTTGATAAATTTAGTATTGCTTGATTAATCAATAGATTAAGAACTAATTCTTAAAGTAAACTTTTTTGGTACTTTTTTTACATAGATTTAACAAACTGACTTTATTTTTACTGATAATTATTGTTATGATCTAGTAAATTACTGAATAAAGGTTGAGATTAATTTATGGGTGAAGCAAAGCGTCGTAAAGAAGCACTAGGAGAAGAGTATGGTCAAGAAGCACGGTTTATTTCTTGGCTGCCAATTACTAAAAGTCAAAGTCAACAATTTATGCAGTTAACTACAACTGGTGCATGGATTGGTATTGGATTCCTTATTTTTGGCTGGTTAACAGTTAGATTTATTGGTCCTGCTTTTGGATGGTGGCAAGTTGAATAACTTTTGGTCTACGAAGCTAGATAAAAGTTAGAAAAAAATCTTAACTAATTCCTGATTTTTAATTGGGTAAGAATTAATAAAATTATTTGTCTTACTTAAAATACTAAAAAATATCCCCAACAAGGATATTGATGTGATTAAATTAATGAATATCCACTCATAATTAAGCCAAAATAAACATTTATCTTGGCTAAAGTTTTTGATATTTATTAAATAAAAAACCAAGATAAAATTTGTGACAAAATTTTGCCAATAATGATAATATCGAGCGCAGATTAATTCCTAATAAATAGGTGTTAAAAACGACTGAAAAAATTAAATCTTCAAGGGTCGGTAGCTAAAGTAAACGTAAGCATTCAGCTATTAGCCATCAGCTCGAGCCCAAACCCTATCTAAACCTTAAAAAGGCTTTAAATGAATATAACTTTTAAAGTCGTCTTTGATAGTAAGATTCAATTTACCTCAACTAATAAAGCTTTTTTCTCAAACTAAAATAAATAGCTGACCGCTGAATGCTGACTGCTGAATGCTTACAAGTAAACATTTGTTATTTATAACTTGAAGTAACTCGATAGCACTGAAATTAGGAAAATCAATAACCCTCAAAATGATTTTATATCCCTAAGAGATTGTTTGTAAAGGAAATATAAAAAGGAGATAGGGAACAGGGAACAGGGAACAGGGAACAGGGAACAGGGAATAGGGAATAGGGAATAGGGAATAAGGAGGAAGAAATCAAGACAAATATTTGTCGCTTAAAAATCTAGGAATATATGTACTGAATACTTCTCTACCTACCAAATTTCAATCTCTTGAAGTATTACCGCTTTTAGATTTTAGTCACTCGCATGTTCTCTTAATACTTATTTTACAAACAGTCTCTAAATCCTGATTTTGTCTAAATATTTTGTTTAGACAAAATCTCAAATAATTGTAAATTAACAACAACTAACCCCTAGAAAAACTTATATTTTCTTTGGTTAAATAAAATTACTATCGGATTGCTATTAATAACTCTTGCTTATAGCTATTAATTTGTTTAGATACTGTTTGACTTATAGGGATAATTAATTATTTATATAATTTCAGAATTTGAGTTTCTCAGTTGCTCATTTCAGGAACTAAATTTAATGGTTTGAGTCTAGAAAATACAAGCATTTAGCTGAATGTTGTGGTTGATACTTTGCTCAAAAATCCTATCAGTTAGCCTAAGATATATGGTATTAAAGGCCATTTGAGAGATATGCGAGAAAAGATAATTAGGTTTATACTATTTCATAAGTTAAACACCAAAATTTTATAAAAACTTAACAAAGTCTAAAATCTAAGGGTGTGGTGATAGGAGGATAATTGTGTTTCAGAGACTTGCAGAACAACATCGTCAATTTGTACAAGACCTAGTAATGAATTTACAAGCTCTGGCAATTGTGCTAGAGAATAGAGGATATTTGGCATCCTGTTACACTTGTGGAGGTCAAATGAATAGTGCATCATTTATGGTCAGCCTGGGAGAAAATCATCTGATTCGTTTTCTCGTATCAGATTATGGCATTACATGGACAGAGATGCGAGATGACCGTGAATTAATGAAATTAGAAGGAGCTGAAGCAATTAGCCAGCTACAAGAACTAGCTAATTTGGTAAAAAATCAGATTCAGCCTTCTCAAAAACCCAATGAACTTCGGCAGGAAGATCTAAGCCTGAATAAGGCCATTTAGTCTAATAGTTATCCAGGGTTAGACCTCGTGGTTATAATACTAAATTCAAAAAAGATAGTTACATTAGAATAAGTGCAAAACTTTTAACAGACTTTCTGCCAACTGTAGACCTGTAATTGAAATTATAGAATTGGCGGAATAAAGAATTTATTAAACTTATGGTGGCTTTGTTTAATTCATTAGCAGCAATTTGACTCTAATCAAGAAAAATGTTATGAATCCATACTTATTGAATCTGTTATTCTGACTCCTGACTCCTAAGAAGCAAATACTTTGTAGTAGTATTTTTTGAAACTCTTATAACCCAGATTTAATATTTATTTCTAGAAATTTACTGTATCTATAATCTAGAATTAGATTCTCAACAAGAAAAAGAAAAGGATTAACTCAAAGGAAAAATTTTTCTTTTCTCTTGGTCGATTCGATATAGCGTTCCCTTCAGGACTTGAGACAAGAGAAACCCGCTCTGGCAAAGTCGCTCCGCAATTTAAGTTGCCGAGTCGCCGAAGTGCGAAGTTATGCCCCAGCAAAGTGCGTTTGCGTTTCGCTGAGCGACATGAAAAGCATTCCGATAGGAAAGTTCTGGCACAGCACAGCACAACTACAGCTTTTTCGCCTATCCAAGGGGATGAAAAAGAAAATTTCGGTTTTCAAGCCTCCCTAATTGCTGGAGATACTATTTTGCTACCGCACAACTTTTTCGTTTTTCATGTTCCGTAGGAAAACGCTACGGGACATGAAAAACACAGTTCTGACCCTAGGAGGCTAAGGGAAATGACCAGTACCATTATTATTACAGATTTGGCCAATACTCTTAAGCAAGTCAGGACTTACGGACGGGAATCCAGAAACCCAGTTTTTTCCTAAATATATTTTCCTAAATATATATTGTTAAAACAAACAATTTCTCGTAGCAACCGGGTTTCTTTGGGTAAGTCCTATAGAACCCCTGAAGGTATCTTCATAAATTTAGCAAGGAGTCAGGAGACAGGA
>NZ_JBNHEP010000257.1:0-1610 GCF_050015995.1 Dapis brunnea BLCC-M229
AGTCAAATAACTAAGACGTTGCAGTTAAAGTAATTTTCCATCAATATCTCAGACCAGAATCTGAAATTTCGATCTATAAACTTTAAAGTCAAATAACTAAGACGTTGCAGTTAAAGTAATTTTTCATCAATATCTCAGACCAGAATCTGAAATTTCGATCTATAAACTTTAAAGTCAAATAACTAAGACGTTGCAGTTAAAGTAATTTTTCATCAATATCTCAGACCAGAATCTGAAATTTCTATCTATAACTTTAAGTCAAACAACTAAGACGTTGCAGTTAAAGTAATTTTCCATCAATATATCAGCCCCGAATCTGAGATTTTTGGCTTCTTGTTCCCTACAACCAAAGTCTTGTAAAATTATTTTATCGAATTGGTATAAAGAAATTGTCAACTTTTAATAAATTCCAGTAAATTTAGAGGAAACTTTTTCATGTCACAAGATAGTTACCTAGTGGTGGGTGGCGGAGATGTAGGTTTAGCTACAGCTGTTCATCTTAGTTCTCAAGGGTGTCTGGTTTATTTATTTTCTCGTCGTTATTCTGTAATAAATAAAACTAAGATTGTTCGTTCAAATGGTCTATTTTTGCCTGGTAATTATCCAATTGCAGCTTGTTTTAATGATATTCAGAAAATTGCAGCAGCCAATGATGGAAAATTGCCCAGGAATATTATTATTTGTTGTCGGGGTCAGGATATTGAATCTTATGCCAGTATTTTAGGTGAATATATTCACTCTCAAATGAATATTCTAATAATTTGCGCTAGTCGTTTTTCTGGTCGAGTTTTTGGCAAAGTTTTGTACAGAGAATTTGACATAATTGAAACCCAATTACCGGCAATTGCAGATGTAAATAATAGCCCTTTTGCTTGCCGAGGTAATGCTGATGATCAAGTTGCTATTAAAAGGTTTAAAAAACAGTTTAAAGTTGCTGCTCAAAACTCAGAAATGACGGAACGGATTTTGGTTACTTACCAAAGTTTGTTTGAGAATTTACGTCCTGCTATTTCTAGTTTAGAGGTTAATTTAGATAAATGTAATGATATTTTTCATATACCTTTAATCTTAGCTACTTTAGAAAAGTGGGAGCTTGGAGAAAGTTATAACATTTACCGAGGTTTTAGTCCTCGTACTGGTGATTTGATTGCTGACTTAGATAGCGATCGCTTAATTATTGCTAAGGGGTTAGGGTTTCCTAATCTCAGTAATATGTATGATTATTTTAAGACTGCTTATGGAACTTCTGGGCCGTCTATTTACGAACATATTCATCAGATTAAGGCATTGGACAATGCTACTGTCAGGAATCTCCATCATCGCTATCTTTCGGAGGAGTTACCTTTTGGAGCTTTTCCACTACAGGTTTTAGCTCGCCTTGTAGGAGTGGATACTCCATTTTTAGATAGCTGTGTGACTTTGGGAAGCAAGTTTGTAGATGAACCTTTGAGGTGGAATGCTGAGTTTCTGGAATTGGATACTCAATGGTTGGATAGCCAACTCTAGCAAAGTTCAGAAGTTATATTTTTGGGCTAAACGCTAGATTTCGATCTATAAATTCCCGTCAAATAACTAAGACGTTGCAGTTGGACTAATTTTTGATTAATCTC
>NZ_JBNHEP010000258.1:0-2263 GCF_050015995.1 Dapis brunnea BLCC-M229
AATAGGGAATAGGGAATAGGGAATAGGGAATAGGGAATAGGGAATAGGGAATAGGGAATAGGGAATAGGGAATAGGGAATAGGGAGTTGGAAAAATATTTCCTCATGATTCCTCAAAAGAAAAATTATAGTCATTCTAGTTAAGATTGAGACAAGGTTTTCTTGCCTTGAAAGAGTTTCAGTTAAAAAAGTGCTCCAGTCTTATTCAGAATGACTATAACACCTGTAACTATGCCCTATTCCCTTCTGTGACTAACAGACTTTTTCAGCCAGTTCTAATTAGTTCGTAATTGAAACACATTAACAAGTAGTAGAAGTTAAGATGCAATTTAGCCTATTTATTTTTATAGCTAAACACCTGAATACTAAATTGGCTTATTAATAAAGAGAGATTGGGAAAAAAAAATGAAGATATCACCAAACCTACAAGGGGGCAAATATACCTTAGAACAAGAACTAGGAAGGGGTGGTTTTGGCATTACTATCAAAGCTACTCATAATTATTTAGGACAACCAGTAGTCATTAAGACTCTCAATGAGTCTCTAACTCAACATCCTAATTTTGCAGACTTTAAAAATAAATTTCAGGATGAGGCCAAAAGACTGGCTTTATGTGTCCATCCTAATATTGTCCGAGTTAGTGATTTTTTTGTGGAAGATGGTCAACCTTACATGGTAATGGACTATATTCCCGGTCAGACTTTAGCAAAAGTAGTATTTGGTGGCCAACCTCTACCAGAGGCGATCGCTGTGAATTATATTCGTCAGATAGGAAATGCTTTGATAGTAGTAAATCAAAATAATTTGCTTCACCGAGATATTAAACCCCAAAATATTATGCTGCGTCAGGATACTAAGGAAGTAATTTTAATTGACTTTGGTATTGCGCGGGAGTTTATTGCAGGTCAAACTCAAGTTCACACTAATCTGGTCTCAGATGGTTATGCTCCACCAGAACAGTATTTGCCTCAAGGAAAACGCACAGCAGCAACAGATGTATATGGTTTAGCTGCTACCCTCTATACATTATTAACTGGACAAGTACCAGTAGCAGCACCCAGGAGAGTACAACAGGAAATGCCTAGTCCTCGTGAGTTACAACCTCAACTTACTGCTAATGTTAATCAAGCAGTGCTTAGGGGTATGGCTTTAGATATTCAACACCGACCTAAAACTGTAGATGAATGGTTAAAATTTTTATCAGATTCTCCCACAAACAATTCAACTATACAGGTTATACCTAACCATCCAGCTCAGAAATTGGGAAATGGAAAAATTGCTAATGTAAATATTCCTCCGACACAAAGACCTCCAAAAATTTTGATGTGGGGAGCACTCGGAGTGATCGCTACTGTAATAGCAGGAGCATTAGTGGCAATAGTGCTTAACTCTGAGCATTCTTCTACTTCTCCCATCGCTAAACCTACTCAACCTTCTCCGACAGTAAGACCATCAGATATTGTTGCTCAAACTCCAACTCCAATAACAACACCAGCAACTACACCTACCCCATCTCCACCATCTCCAGAACCTAGCAATACTCCACAACCAACTTTTATTCCTACCCCGACACCTACGCCATCTCCTATTCCTCCCTTAGTCAAACCTACTCCTACTCCCTCACCTCCTATAGTAAAACCTACACCCATACCACCAATAGTTAAATCAACTCCCACACCTGTTCCATCTCCTCAAGATTCAGTTCCCAAAAAACTTCTAGACTTAGTATTGCCAGATAACATTCCTTCCGATCCTATTGATAATTCCACTATTAGGGATCGGTTACCGATTATTCGTGGTTTACCTCCAGGTACATTAGAAAGTAAGGTAATAGAATTATTAGGAAAACCTACAAAAGTTGAAGAGCGCGGATATTGGCCTAATACCAGGGCTGTAATTTATGATTTACTTCCTAATAAAGTTAGTTTGGGCTATATATACGATCGGGACTCTCGTCGCTTACGACAAACTGAGTTATCTGTAGCAGATGATGTAGATAACCTAATGGTAAGACTAGCTTTTGCAAATATGTTGAATCTGAAGATTACTCCAGATATTAAACAAGGACTGCAAGATGTACGAAATCGTAAAATTAGTCGCTACGAGTTTAAAACAGGTAATTTAGAAGGTCTAATTGAGCGTAGTAAAGATAATCGTGTTTATATTGGTGTTTGGGAAGATGATTTACATTAGACTTCTTGCAGAAGTCAGGGAATAGGGAATAGGGAATAGGGAATAGGGAATAGGGAATAGGGAATAGGGAA
>NZ_JBNHEP010000259.1:0-43467 GCF_050015995.1 Dapis brunnea BLCC-M229
CAGTTTTATTCAGGTAAGTTCAGTTTTATTCAGGTAAGTTCAGTTTTATTCAGGTTAAAGTTCAGTTTTATTCAGTTGACTTTTGACTTTTGGCGTTGGTAAATGGAAAGATGAACTGAGTAATCTACTCGTAGGATGGGTAGGGCAAAATGGAATATGTAGATAGTGCTGAATAAATTAAGTCTATGCAATGTCCAGAGTGTGCTAGTAAACATATCCGCAAAAATAGTCCGATACGGAGACAAGCAAAATTATATCTGCGTTAAATGTGGTCGCCAGTTTATAGAAGTCTATAACAAACCTGGATATAGCCTGGATACCAAAGCTTTATGTCTAAAAATGTATGTCAATGGTATGGGGTTCCGGGGGATTAGCCGAGTGACTGGGGTAGCCCATAGCACAATTATTAATTGGGTCAGACAGGTAGGAAAACTTTTACCTGATGCTTATGACTCAGAAGTAATCCCAGAAGTTGGAGATATGTATGAGTTACAAACTTTTGTCTCAAAAAAAAAATAAAGTTTGGAAATGGAGCAGTGGTAGACCACTTTCGGCCAGGAATTCTCGGTTGGGTTATCGGAAACCGTAGTGCTGAAACTTTCTATTTGGCTCTGGCAAGCGATTGCTAACGCAAAGCTTCGCTAACGCTTGTTGGCAATGCTATTTCGTTCTTCAGTGATGGAAATCCTGTTTATAAAGTATTTATTCGGTCGCAAGACCAAATTATCAGTAAGACCTACATGACGAGGGTAGAAGGAGAAAATACTCGTTTACGACACTACTTAGCTCGACTGCACCGCAAAACATTGTGCTATTCCTTGCTCTGTAGAGATGCTGAAGCATTCCATCAGACTTTTAATTCATTATCTCAAGTTTGGAGATGTACCCGTTCCTGCCTAATTCATCTTTGAATTTACCAACGCCAAATATTTTGTGTATCTAATTGTGAAATGTTCAGAAAGCTAGCAATTCCGATATTTCTATTAGAAAAGTATAGTTCATCAAAAATCCGATCGAAATATAAAACTTCCATAAACTTCCATAAACTTCCATAATTTCTAGATTGACAATAATTATGTTTAGATATATATTTAGATAAACAACAGGTAAATGAGAAATTATTTAAGTATGACGGAATGAAAAAATTTAAGCGAAAATACGACAATAATTAAACTACAAATTACCACTATCGGCACTACTGGCAGAAATCCTAAAGCCAAACTTTTAGGAATAATCCCTACCTGAAAACCAATAACTGCCATTTCACCAAAAATAATCGAAATTATACAACTCAGAGGTGAAATATTTTTTCCATACAAAGCAGCAATAACTGTAGGAAATAATACTGCTAAACCAGTAAAAGCTTGAGTAGCGATCGCTGCAATTGTTGCCGGAGGATTTGCTGCTAAAATTAGACCAATTATTGCTAAAATAACGATTAAAATTTTGCCTACAAAAGTTTGTTCTTTTAGGGAAGCTTGGGGGCGAATATAAACAATATAAATATCCCTAGTAATCATGGAACTTAATGCTAAAAGTTGAGAATCAAGGGTTGACATGAAGGCTGCCAATGCTCCTACCATTACTAATGAAGCAATGCCAGTTGAAGTATATTCATTTAACATCATAGGAAAAATTCTATCTGCTTCTTTTCCGACTAAATCGGGAAAATTAATATGACCCCACATTCCAATTAAAACGGGACAAATAAACATTGTGCAAGTAATTAATGGATATAAACTAGCAGAAAGTTTGAGGGAATTAGCAGTTTTGGGAGTATAAAACCGCATAAACATTTGCGGAAACATTGGCACACTTAAACCCCAAAGCAACATATAACTAAACCATTTGTGGGGAGTGAAAAAATTATTCGTGCCAGAACGAGAAAAAAGCTCTGGTTTAAGTTGATAAACAGTTTGATTAGCTTCAGTAAAGCCACCGATACTTTGGGAGATAGCTATTAATGCAACTATAATCAAAACAAACATTAATACCCCTTGCAAAACATCGGTTAAGGCTACACTTTTCATTCCGCCGACAAACACATATAAGACAATGATGAAAGTCAAAAAAGCCGCTCCCCAAAAATAGGGAATTTGCCCATTAGTTAAATTTTCTATCATATAACCGCCACCGATTGGTTGTAGGGTTAAATAAGGTATGGTAAAAATTACCATCACGGCTAAAAATAGTAGTTTAAGTGGTTGACTGGGGAGGCGATTTTCGATTAATTCTGAGGGAGTAATTAAACCTTTTTCTTTGCCAAAAAGCCAAACTTTATAACCGATAAAATAAAATGTAATTCCGACGAGGGCAGTACCAAATCCCATCATGGGATAATAACTTATGCCAATGCGATAACCAGCACCAGAAAGTCCTAGAAAAGCAAAGGCGCTAAAGTTTGTGGCAATGAGGGTAAAAAATAGAACTATGGAACCGATTTTTCTATCTGCTAGAAAGTAATCTTCTGGTGTATTTTGTTGGCTACGATAACCAATAATTCCAACGATTAAAGTAGAGAGTAAATATGCACCAATAAATAGGTAGGGAATTAGGTTTTCGACCATGATTAATTTTCCTCTTCAGTTTCAGATTTCCAGAAAGTTTGAGAGAAAATAAAAATAGCACAGGCGAGGATAATTTGCAAACCGATAAAATAGAAAACCCAGGATGGGAGATGGAGAAATGAAAAAGATATTGTTTGTTTCCATGACCAAAAGTCTAGGGATAACAGGAAAATTATGGTAAAGCAGAAACACCAGAAATAGGGAGATTTTAAAATGTTTAAGTTGTTCATATCTGTAAAATTGTTAGAAATTATTTGTTGGATTTAGCCTGACTTTGACTGCCTGACGCTCAACTGATTTTACTTCCTATGATTATGATATAGTATAAAGAGAAATGCCTAAGCCAACAGACATATTAAGGAGTTAATCAAATCAATGAATGCTTACAAAAAATATGTAATAATTGATAATCCTCAGCACTTAGTTTTATCAGATTTGCCATTTCCAGCAGGTCAAAAAGTGGAAATCATTATTTTAGCTGAAGAACATAACGAAGTCGATAGTCAATTAGAGGAATTACGCCAAAAAATTGATAGCGCAACTGAGCAAATTTTAGCAGGAAATGTGACAGATGGCGAATTAGTTTTTGAGCAGTTACAAGCTAGATTAAAAAATGAATATGGATTAGAATAATGGCCAAGTATCAATTTTCTGAGGATGCAATTAAAGACATTAATGAAATTTGTGATTATCTTGCTAAAAATAATCCTCGTTCAGCTAGTAACCTATTTGATGCGATTCGCCAAAAATGTAAGTTACTTTCTAATTTTCCGAATCTGGGGAAATCATATGCAGAAATTAGACCTAATTTACGAGGGTTTTTAGTCAGAGATTATATTATCTTTTATTATACTCATAATGCAGATATTTTTATTGTTCGGATTGTTAGCGGTTATCGTAATTTAGACACATTATTTAGTGAGGATAGTAATGTCTAGGAAATCTAATCAATGATAGCTAAAAACTTAACGGATAGAAACCAGGTTTATATCAAATGCCCTAAACTTGGTGACATTTGTATTCCATAAACCCGGTTTCTTATAAACTGGGATTACTTCTGAGAAAGAATCAGAAATAATAACATCCTTTATCCTTAATATTTTGGCACTACTCTATCATATTGCTATTTTGCCATATATATATATAATAAGAGACCTTGGATGCAAGGTCTCTAAAAATTTTAATTTATCTGAAAATCTTTGTCAAAATTAACCCTATTGCTGGTAATGGATATTACTCATATCCTAAATTCTTAAGCAAATCACCAGCAGTATGATTGAAAAAAGCTATATCATCTTCAGAAAAATTTTGTTTGTAGTCTCCAACTAGTCCTTTACGAGGGGAAACAGCAGATGAGCTTTTACTTTTCAATTCTGGCTTGTATATTTGTTGATTTTTTTGTATTTCTAAATAACGTTCCAATTGTTGTACAACATCATTGAAATCTTGAGCCAAAGATTCATATTTCAACATAAATATATTATTCTCTTGAGCCAACCAACTTTTTACATGAAGCTGCCAATATTCAACTCTATTGATTTTCTTCTTGTTTTCATAACTTTGTTTCAAAAATTCTGTAAATGTAAGTTTTTCTGTTCTCTTACTAAACGAACTTACATAATAAAATAAAGAATTAAGCACATCTCTTCCATCTCTAACAACATATACAATTCTTGATCGATCAAATATCGACTGAATAATTTTTTTCACATCAGGATATGCTATTTTATCTATCTCGAATGGAGTTAAATGTGTTTTAATTATTATTTTCTCACTTTTGTTGTCTAGATAAGACTTAAATTCATCTAAATTCATTGGATTTTGATGATTAGGGAGAATTCTTTCCAACGTTATAAATTGATTATTTACTGAAGGAAAATTATGTCTAATACTATCAATAGTAAAATGAGTTCCTGAACGTCTGTGAGACACAACTAAAATAGTGTTATATCCTGAATAATTGACCATTATTTTGTAGTTCCTGTATTTCAATTAATTTTAGTTTGATGAACAATATGAAAAATTTTTGGTGTTGCTGAATTAAAGGATGAATCTTTATATTTCCTCTTTCTTCCAACCTACAATTCATCCCGGAAATATCCAATGCCTGATTTATTTATATTTTGAGAAATAACCGATCATATTACATATATTGTAAGAGACTTTGTATCCAAGTTCCCTAGAACTGTTTAATTTATCTGAAAATCGCTGGAACAGAGAAATAACAAAAGTCAAAAATAGCGATCACTTGTCATTTATCTAGGTATTAATGGATGAGGAATTAAAATATGATTCCATTAAATTAATATCAACATAAACATTATTTTTCTGATCAGACTCGGATTTTAACCAATGATAATTTTGACAAATTTTATGTTTCATAAAAAAGCTTTTATCGATTCGTTTCTCGGAGCAAAATTCTACAATACTACAATCTTGTGGAAGAAAAACAGTATTTGCAAATAGAGAGCCATGGGCTCCAAATATAAATTTAGCTTGTGAAAAATAAAAGACTATTTCAGCAAGAGATTCTGTTCCGTCAAGAATCTTAAAACCTTTTGATTTTACCCATGACATAACTTCAGAGTAATTAATGATAGATCGGGAACCTGGTCTAACTTTATGTCGATCTAAAAAGAGAAAAAAACGTTGATTTTCGTTAATTTTAAATTTAGCTTGATGAACAAAATAATTAGTATATTTCTCAGCTATCCATTTTGAGGTTTCTGGAGTCAATTTTGCTGGGATGAAAGGAGGAACATAAACGAGTTTTTTAACCAAAATAGTAGGAAAATTATGCCTACACTCGAATAGCATATCGTTAGGGATACCACAAGCATTGAAGTGATCGGTGAAATTGTTTATTCCGTAACTCCTGGAATGAAGAACTAATGGTGAAGAGTATTTTCTATTCTCCATTACAAATAATTTTTGTAAATAGTCAAAAAAATGACCGAAAGGATACCATCCAAAACCGGATAGCAAATGTATTCCAGTAATCTTTTTTCCCAAGTTTAAGATATTGTGCTCCTTCAAATCCAGTCGAATTTTTTCTTGTAAGGGATTGATAAGCATCCGCTTTCGTTTATCAACCTCTTTTTCCAAGTCGTTACTTTTTGCATTAACATTTAAAATCGATGGATTCCAAAATAAAAAATCGTGAAGAGTTTCAATAATTGGCTCTCTTTGCAAATTAAAAGCACAACCAGAACGAGGACATACTAGGACATCTTGATATTCATAAAGACGTCTTTTGATATTTAAAAAATTAAAATGTGAAGAAAAAAAATTAGATGAATAGTAAGGCATATTATAAAATGGTATAGTACCGCTCGCGTTTCTCTGAACAAAAATTTTCTAGTTCTTTTTTTGTAAAAAGTTCAGAAAAATCTACATATAGGACATTATTTTTATCAAACACTTTTCTTATTAGTAATCTATAATCTCCTTTGCATTTATTTGAGTATCTTTGATTTAAGCTTCATAATCTAATAATTCAAAGTCTTTTTCGTAGAGTTTGGAGACAATTTTTCTAAGTTCATCATTATAATACTTTTCATAGTGTTGATGATTAGAATTATTTTTTTTGCTCTTTGTATCTATTTGAGGAACTTCTAGAATTTTACATAATCTAATTAAATCTGTCTCAATAGATTCAACCTTTCCTAAGAAATCGACAAAAATATCATCATTATTAGCTATCCAATCTGTTTGATTTTTAAAATGGAATTTTTTATTAAATTTAAACTTATCAAATCCCAAACAAAACGACTCAAATGATTCATATTCTTGAATAGTCTCAACCACAGCGCGATCGTATTGATAAGCCCAATGATTTGGTTGCATTTGATGGAAATAAAAATACAATGATACAAAGCGATCATATGGATTCCTAACAAAAGCAAATTTATAGTAATCGGTATACCCTTTTTTAACTATTATGTCCCATGCCTTATGTTCATAGTTCATACTATGTACTTTTTTGAAAAGAGATCCTCCTTTAATATGATTAAAGGCAGATCCAGCACATTTAGGGACATGTATAAATAAAACTTGACTTAAATCCATAGCATTAATAAATTGAATGTTCTTGTAGTTTTTTGGTTTGTATCTGACATCAAAAAAAGTTGCCAAAAATACAGGTTGCTGAATTGTCTATTTTTACCCGATTTGATATTATTTTAATTGTTCATTGTCTATGAGTTTGATAGGATTTAACTAGATTTAAAACTAAAAAAATAATCATTAATTGCCAAAAATTTCTGGAAAATTAGGTTTATAAGACTTTCTAAGTTTATGGAAAAAATTTCCATGGAAATAGTTACCTGGATCTACATCAACCACACCAAAACGATTAAAAATATCGGTCAAAACATTAATAAATTTTGTTCTGTATTTTTGTGCTTCCTCGATATGCTTTTGTCTAATGCGCTTTGGATATCGTGGATTCCGGACAAATTCTTCTACTGCTGAAGCAACTGCATCTGGCGTTGGTTCGCAAATAATTGAGTTGTATTCGTCATACCAAACATGACGCCCTCCTTTTGAGGGTGTAGAAACAACAGGTACTCCACATAAAAGATATTCACTGGAGGCAAAACAAGCACCTTCAGTTTCAGATAAAATCAAACCACAGTAAGCTTGATTAATTTTTTCACATACTTCTTCTGATGATAATTGGCGATCGTTCAAATATTTATAAGGAGGAATTTCTGAAGCAGTATTTCCATGATTATTTCCTGCTATAAGTGCTAATTGAGGTACTTGAGAAGCGAGAAAATGTCTTTTAAATGCACTGCGACGACCTACATAAATAGCATTGTAAATTTTATCAAGATTCAAAGGTCGCATAACTAAGTTTTCGTCGATCCAAGCATTCTGATTAATTACATCTCCTTGAAAACCTTTTGCTGCAAAATTTTCCATTTCTAGGGGGCAATTATATAGAAAGAAAAATTGCTTTTTATCTAAGTTCAGCACTGAAAAAATTTTCTCAGCTTCTTTGGCAAAAGAAGGGCTATGATACCAACCACAATAAACGAAAAAAAAGTCTGTTTTCCGAAAATTTTGGTGCCATTCAGACATCCATTTCCAATTGTGTTGAATATTTTCAATAATAAAAATTCTGCATTTTTGACTTTCGTAATACACCCTGAATGGGAAGGCCGGGTTCGGCCAAGTATAGGAGGGTTTAAAGTCATGTTTACCGATATTTTTAGTTTCTGAATTTACGACTTTCATAGAGTTTTTTTGCCTCTAATTATTTTAATTAACTTGTTGTTTGTAGTTGGGCTTTAGCCCATTAAATATTTATCTTAGGGCTAAAGCCCAACTACGAGCCAATTATGCTCCTGACCGCTATTTAATTTCAAACAAAAAGAGATTTGACAAAATTAATGTTTTCGTTTTTCCTCATTTTGTTATAGAAATTCTTTTGAAAATAGCTTGATGCTTCGACATCAACGACTCCAAAGCGATGAAAAACATCAGCTACTACCTGAATAAATTTTGCTCTGTACTCTTCTGCTTGCTCTATATGTTGCTGACGAATGCCTTGTGCATCAGGAGGGTTTTGGACAAATTTTTCTACTGCAGATGCAACCGCTTCTGGCGTTGCCTCGCAAATAATGGAGTTATGTTCGTTATACCAGACGTCGCGACCTCCAAGGGAAAATGTGGATACGACTGGTATGCCACACAATAGGTATTCGCTGGAAGTTTGACAAGCTCCTTCTTCTGCGGATAATACTAAACCACAATGAGATTGATTAATTTTTTCCCACATTTCTGCTTCCGAAAGTTGTTGCTCGTTGAGATATTTGTATGGAGGTGTATCCGCAAAAGCTTTTCCATGATTAGCTTTTGTCACCAGTGCTAATGGGGAAACTTGAGCTGCCAGTTGAGGGCGTTTAGATTTTTTGTTAAAGTCTACATAAATGCCATCGTATATTTTCTCTTTCCCAAGATGCTGGGCGATCGCCTTCTCATCTAGCCAAGCATTTTGGTTGATGACATCCCCTTGAAAACCTTTATCGGCAAAGTTTTTCATTTCCTGGGGGGAATTATACATGAAGAAAAATTGTTTCTTATCTAATTTGAGTACGGAAAAAATTGCCTCCGCTTCATCAGCAAAAGTCGGACTTTGATACCAACCTGTCATCACGAAGAAGAAATCTGTTTTCCGAAAGCGTTCATGACATTCCGCCATCCATTTCCAGTTGTGCTGGATGTTTTCAATGATGAAAATTCTGCACTTGGGGTTGTCATAATATAACCTGAATGGGAATGTGGAGTTAGGCCAAACATAGGATGGTTTGAACTCTTCTTTGGTTAATTTTTTAGTTGCTAACAAATTAGTTACTTTCTTTAAACCTTTAGATGCTTTGGTTTTGGGTTTTGTTGCTCCCATATCGCCCGACGCATATTGGAAAAATAATTTCGTGATGTCATATACAAAGCAGTCTGCTCCATATCTCATCCACAGTTGTTTGAGTGCTTCGCGTTTTCTGTGGAGGAGTGCATCGTCTTTTTGTATTTCTGCCAAGCGAGCGGGTAGCGCTTTGATATCTTCTAAATTTTCGGAACAACTGACTGTTGCTTCATCCCAGAGTGAGCGATCGCCAGGGGGTAAGTAAGTGTCAGCTAAAACAACTGGTATTGCTCCCAAACCAATAGCTTCCCAGAGACGAATCGAATTCGGACCAGAACCAGACGGACAAAGGGCAAATACACTTTCCTGCATCACTTGTTTAAATTCTTCTGATGCGAAGTTGTCTACAAGACCATCATCATTTTTCACCTTTTTGAGAATTTGATGATCGTAGACAATTTTGTTGTAATGCCATTGATTTCTTGCTATTATTAATCCTCGGCAATCGTCTGATAAGGAATCAATAATTTTGGTTCTTGAATCTGTCAAATAAGATTTATTCGGGCGAGTTCCGACAAATGAGTATAAATATTTTTTGTCTGTTTCTTTTGCCTCAATATCAATTGCTTGTACGGGATAAAGAGGGAAAGGATGCAATGAAATCTGTGAATAAGAAGGGAGAACATTTTGGTCTTTTTTTGTATGTGACCAAAAAATATCAGTAATCCCAACTTCGTCAAAAATATATTCAAATTCTAACATTCGGATATGTTGACAAACTGTGATAATTTTTTTGTATTTTTTCAGTTCATCTTGAAAGCTGTTCAAATGTTCTATTAAGGCGTTGACTTCGGTTTTATCTTGACTGTGAAATAGTCGATCTATCAGTGTTGCCCAAGGAAATCCAAAATAAACAACATTTTGCTCAAAGTTATCTTTGGTTAAGAATTTATTTGCCATTTGATAGGCATATTTTTCTGTAATTGCCGGGTACTGCCAATCAGAGTCAAATCCTAAAACGTTATGGATTATTTTCTTTTCCTTAGATTTTTCTTTTTCGCTATTTTCTAATTTTTTAGTTTCTTTATTTTGGCTTTTTTTATTTAAAGAATCCCATGTTTTATTGATTTGTAATCCGCTCATATTAGATGAGTTTAATGTCCACAAATCTATTTGTATTTTAGATGGTTCATTAATAACAATACTTGGGTAAACCCATGCAGTACCCCCTAAAATGCTAGTATCACCATATTTATCATAATATCTTAATTGACTTTCCTGAACGTGGACTGTTTTAATATGATGACAAGGATTATAAACTGGGGCACCATGAATGGCAAATAAGTAAGCAATTTTATTATCGCAACGAGGCACTCCTAAAGAAATCCTCAGAGAATTTTTAAAGGATTTTGTAAATTTAAAATTTCCAGAAACAGCCCAAACATCTTGTGACCAATGAGGACTTTTATGTAATGTTTGATTTCCGACTTCTTTTTCATAACGACTTAATGCTACAAATCCTTGTGGATCGGCAGCAAATATTTCTCGGATGCGGGCAATAGATTCATCAAAATAGATGTCGGTATTGGCAAGTATTGAAATTTTGTTCTGACATTTTTTCTCGGTTAATTCTACCCAGTCAAGATAGGTAGGTCTGGCAGATACTTTGACAATTTCAATCTTAGGACTGTCGATTTCTGGGATATGCTCGTCATCTATTACCAGGATAATTTTGGCAATTTCATCACATTGGGTATTTTTTTTCAGACAATAAATTAATTCCTCTTGTCTTTCAGAATGTTTAGCTTTGTAATAAGGCGTAAATAAGATTATTTTCGGCTCTTGAGTAACTGCTTTCTGGTAACCATAAATTTCTCCTGATAAATCTGCAATTTTCTCTTGTTTAACATCTAATTCTGGAGATAATTTAACATTTTTTGTCTCTTTTTGCCACTTCTCCAATAGTTGTCCTAAACGGAACATAACTGGATTTGAATTCCCAGATAAAACCACTGCCTGACGATAATATTCTGCTGCTTCCAACCATTGCCCCAAATTATCTAAAGCTTCTCCTAAAGCTAAACAACAGTCGCCTCCATCGGGACTTATTTCTAAACTGCGACGGTAAAATTCTATTGCTTCCGACCACTGCTGTTGCTCAGACTTAGCGACCCCCAAATAATAATACGCTTCTGCTGAAAGGGAAGTCTCGAAAGAGTCAGTAGAATTAGCGATCGCCTGCTGGAGATACTCCTGCGCTTCTGACCATTGCTTCAACTTAACTAAGACTGCTCCCAAACCAAGAAAAAATTCAGGCGCGTCTGTTTTAAGTTTTACTGCTTCGCGCAAATAACCAACAGCTTCCTCAAACTCACCCTGTTGATGCAAAAGCGCTCCCAACTTGTAGAGATACCATGGTGCTTGAGAGTTGATCGCTACTGCTTGACGATAGGCAGCGATCGCTTCTGACCATTTTTCTAAATTAACTAAAACATCCCCTAATTTATAATAACCCCAAGCAAAATCAGGATTTAATTTAGTAGCTTGGCGATAAACTTTAGCTGCTTCTGACCATTGCTCTAAGTTAACTAAAACATCACCTAAATTATTATAAGACCAAGAAAAATCTGGTTTGAATTCTATGGATTTATTATAAGCAACAACGGCTGCTTCTAACTCTTCTTTTTCTTGCAATAAATTACCTAATTTGTGATGCACATCCCATAATTCAGGTTTAATTTCAACTGCTTTTTTATAAATCTTAATTGCTTCTTCTTTCTTGTCCGTATTTACTAAAGCATCACCTAAATACTGATAAGCATCGGCAAAATTTGGGTCTACTGCAATTGCTTTACGGTAAGCATTTATTGCTTGGGAAAGTTGCCCTACTTTTACTAATACTTCTGCCAATTTAAAATAAGACAGAGAAGAGTTTGGGTTTAATTCTATGGCATGGCGGTAAGCTGAAATTGCCCCAGAAAATTTTTCTTGTTTAATTAATATCTGGGCAAAATTATGATGAGCTTGCCATAGATTTGGTTGAAGTTCAATTAATTTTTGAGAGAGAGTTACTGCTGCTTCTAGCAGGTTTTGGTTGACTAAAATATTGACTAAAGAGTAGTAAGCTTCTGTAAAGTATGGATCGATTTCAATAGCTGTACGGTAAGAAGTAATAGCTTCTTCTAATTTTCCTTGTTGGGCTGAAATTTGCCCTAATCTATAGTGGGTTTTGGCATACTTAGGGTCTTGCATAGTTTCAGTTTTTGTATCGGTTTTTGTGTCTATTAGCATAGTAAATTAATTTAATTACGATATTTTTTAGTCATCAAAATACATAGCTTGGCGCAGGCAAAAGGAATAGACAAAAAGGAGGGAATTAAAGATGATTAGATAAAGTTAATAACTATAGCACTACGCATTTAGGTTAGGAGATTGGTAAATGCTAAAACTCAGTCACAGATTACTTTTAACTTTTGACTGTCTTGAGTGCGTCTTACATTCTGTTGGCGTAGTCTTTCGCAGGAAATGGAGACGTCAGAATTACGTACTCGCTTTTAACTTTTGACTGGCGCGTAGCGCTATATCATACCTTAATACTTTAGAGTGACAACTACGTTATATTTATACTTTGGTATTTTTCCCAAACCCTAACAACTATCCAAATTTGGTATAAAATACTTATAGTGTTTCTACGTAAGCTAAACCTATCTTTTTTTCTTTCCTATTCCCTCTCTTGGTGCCCGTTCCCTAAAACCTATAATTTTGTATCTAACAAGTATGATAATTGGTATATGGCAATATGAAATGATTCGTACAAAAAAACTTTAGGGGTTTGGTATTTTAATCCCATTTTCCCTTGGGTTTAGATACCAAACCTCTACGATAGATGTTACAACCTATTTAGGATTGCTATATAACTATTTACCCGAACCTAAAATTAGTTCATTCTAGAATTTTCTAGCTTTTTTTATTTAATCCGGAAATTTTCTAATTTTTAGTTAAATTAAGAGCTTTACGGTAAATTTTCACAGCTTCTTCTATTTCACCAATCTCTTGTAGAGCATCTCCTAATTGTTGATGTACTTCCCAAATATCGGGTTTTAATCCTATTGATGTTTGAGTATCTAAGTCTAACTGTAATAAAGATAAAGCTTGCCGATAATAATGAATAGCTTCATGCCAGTTTTTCTGCACTGCTAATATTTTTCCTATATCATAATTAGCACCAGCTAAGTTAGGATTTATTTTCAGCGCTTGATGATAAAAATTAATAGCATTGTCTACTTGATTTTTATCTTGAAAAACTTTTCCCATTATTTGATAAGCTTCTGGGTCTGGTTTGATTTTAATTACTCTTTCACAGGAGGCGATCGCTTCTGCAAATAATCCTTTTAAATAATAAGTTTTGGCTTCTTTTAATATTTCTTGGATTTGTTCTTTTTGAGTAGATTTTTTCTGATTTTGCACTGCCCGATCTAACTGCTGTGGTTTCTGACTTTCCAGTTTTATTTCTGCTGTATTTGGTTGATGACTATTCTGGTGTGGAATTTCTAATTTGGTTGAGATACGAGAATTCATCTCAACCTTTAAATTGTCCCGAGCTTGATTTTTATCTGCCCATATTTCCTTGGCTTTTTGGTGATAAATAACTGCCTCATCTAATCTGCCAAGATGTTTTAAAGCAACACTAAGGTTATAGTAAACTGTAGGAAAATTAGGATTTAATTCTATAGAGTTTTGATAACAAGATACTGCCTGAGTAATTTGCCCTTGCCTATACAATTTATTTCCTAAATTAAAATGGTCGTTAGCTGTTACTTTTTTCGGTTCTAGAGAGTAAGCTTGGTACCAACAATCTATTCCTGCTTTTGCTTGACCTAACTCAGTCCAAATTTTGGCTAATTGGCGATAATTATCAGCTACATTTGGTTGAATTGCTGCTGCTTTTTGATAACAAGCAATTGCTGACTGCCAAGATTTATTTTCAGCATACAAATTTCCTAATTGTTTATAAATTGAGGCATTATTTGGCTCAATTTCAAGAGCTGTTCGGTAATTTCTCTCTGCTTCTTGTATTTGCCCAATTTTTTCCTGAGAATTTCCAATAATTATGTAAGCTGCTACTTCATCTATTTTGATAGAAATAGCTTGCTGACATTGATAAATTGCTTGTTCATACAATCCTTGCTGATAATATTTTTGAGCTTCCTGAATATAAATATCAGAAATATTTACCGTACCATTAGGTGGTAAAGCAGGTGTCGAATTTATAGGTATTGTCTGGTTTATTTGGGGAATTTCGTCTGGTTTTAAAGCAGAGTGAATAATCTGTTTGTTGTTAGTTTGCTTTGGAGTATTTAGAATCATTTTTTCTCCCTTTAGATTCCAATAAATATTAGTTAAATCTGGCTCGACGATTAGAGGTTTGTTGGGATGTACAGTTTGGATAATTCCTGTAGAATTTCCATTGAGCTGAGGCTGACTATTTTCTAACAGAGATAAAGATGATTCTAGATAATTGTCAGATAAGTCATTTTTTAAATTAAATGCTGATGTGACTGTATTTACTAGGTCACTAACAACTCTTTCAAAATTTTTGAGTTTCTGAACGATATGAATTGCATTTTCAGCCCTAACCTGTTGAATTATTCCTTGACTATTTTGATGATTTTCTGCTGTTAGTAAATTGAGAGAATTTGCTGGATTTTGCCAATGATTAGGAAATACTGGTGTATTAGGTTTCTTTGTTCCTTGCAGCTTTAATGCTTCCCCTAGATTTTCGTAAGCTCCTAATAAATTTGGATTTAATTCTATCGCCCGACAATAACAGGATATTGCTTTATCAATTATGTTTTGTCGCAGCAGAGTATTTCCTAATATTAAATGTTCTTCTGCTGTAGCTTTTTCTGGTTCTAAAGTATAAGCTCGATACCAACAATTATAAGCTTCTGTTTGCTTGCCAATTTTTGTCCAAGCTGTAGCTAGTTGCCGGTAAGCATCGGCATAATTTTGGTTTATAGAAAGGGATTTTTTATAGCATTGAATTGCTTCTGTCCATTGTTGCTTTTGAGCATACAAACTGCCGATATTTAGATAAATTTCTGGGTCATTTGGCTGTAGAGAAAGACCTTTTTTATAGGACTGCCAAGCTGCCTCTATTTGCCCTTGAGATTGCAACATTTGGCCTAGGCTTTTGTAGGTAGCTGTGGCATCACTGGGAATTGCTATTTTGGTTGCTTCATTTGATAATTCTGAATTTGATTTTGTGATTTTATTTGGTCTATCTATTTTTTGATTACCAGGTTCTAAAGAGTAAGCTTGTTTACGACATTCTGCCGCTTCAGTGTGGTTGCCTATTTTTTCATAAGCTCTGGCTAAATTTCGATAAGCTGCTCCTAATTCTGGTTTTATTTCTATGGCTTTTCGATAATAGCTTATTGCTTCTTGCCACTGTTCTTTTTGAACAGATAATGTGCCTAAATTCACATAAGCTTCAGCGAAATTTGGCTGATATTCTATTGCTTTTGTATACCAATACCAGGCAGTTTCTAATTGACCTTGAGTATGAAGAATATTGCCTAATGTTTTACAAGCAGGTGCATAATCTGGTTGATGTTTTAAGGCTTGTTCGCAGGTTGTTTTTGCTGATTCTAATTCTTTTTGCTTTAAATATAATTCTGCTCGTTGATGTAACTCAGCAGCAATTTGTCGGGAGTTAACTTTTGATGACATTTTTTTATCTACCGTTTTAATAGGTGGGTTGCTCTGTCGGTCAGATAAATTTTCCCTGATGGCTAATTGTTGATATTTCTGAATAGATGCTTTTACCTCACCACTGAAAACTGTTTCGAGTATTTTTGTATTTTCGACAATACCAGTAATTTTCAGAACTTTTTCTAAGGAATTAAGATTAACGATAATATCTTCCGTGAGAGGATTTTGATACATTAATTGACGGATGGGATAACAAGTAAAATCCTCTCCTTTTAAATAGTAATACTCAAGTCCGAGTTGTTGGCTAATCGCCCAATAATAATGTCTTATATAGTTAGGTGACACTAATTCTATAACCTTAGTTCCCGGACGACAAAACATAATATTTGTCAGTCCACTACCATGAGCAGCAATAATCACTTTGACATGAGCAAATATGGCTATTTGTTCTGTCAAAGTCATTGATTCTGGCTCAATACAAACAAACCCAAGTTGACTTAACTTCGATATAACTTCCTCTTCATTGAAAACTCGTCTGTATCGTGAATTATTTCTACTTATATATATCCGTTCTGGATAAAAATTTCTGGGTTGATTTTCGGTTTTCCTTTCCTGTTTTATTCTCTCTAAAAATACCCGACGGTGAAATTCTAAACCCCAGGATGGAAGCCAACCTAAATATCCGGGAAATGAAGGCACAATTAATTGTTTTGCCTGAATATAAGGATGGCGATCGCTCTCAAGAATTTTCTCTTCAGGAATGCCTAATATTTTCAAACTTTCCCGTTGAAATGGTTGTTGATAACTATTAACTAAAAACCAATCTATCTCTTCTAAATCTATGCCATGAATTTTCAGGATTTCTAACCTCGGCAATATATCAACCATCCAATGAAAATAGACATTGCCAGATAATCCTGATAATACTGCTACTGTACCATCTATTTTTTCTAATTTTGGTAGTTCTTCTAATTCAAAAATTCGATGTTTATTTCCATCATAATTTTTGCATCCTGGTAACTGACCTGGATATTCGCGGGAGAGTTCTTTTTCAAGTTGATTATCTCGATTAATAATTGTTATAGAATTACAAATCATCCAGGAATTTTTCTGGGGTACAATCCATGCCTTACCTTGTGGTAATTTCGCTACAAATGTTTCTGGTTCTAATATTTTTAATGAATTATTTTTGCCTGCAATATTTGCAGTTGTTGGATTTTCTGAACAACTATAAATTCTATTTCCTAAGTGGATAGGATTAAACTGTTTAAAAATTCCTCGTAAGCATGGTTGACAGTTTAATCCTTGACAGGAAGATGATAATAATTTCTGCTTTTTCTGAGATTTTTTTGATTTTGATAAACTTTGCAAATTCTCTGATATTTCCGGATGATTAGGATAAATAGCTAATCCCATATGATAAATAATAATTGCTGAATTTATCCGACTTTGCTCAACTAAACTATTACCTAGCTTAAGATAATACTCTGCCGCTACTGGTTGAATATCTAAAGCTTTTTTATAGTAAAACTCTGCTTGATTATGACTGCCATATTCGGCTGAAACATTCCCTAAATGTAAGTAGGTTTCTACTAAGTATTGAGAAATTTCTGTCAGAGATGATGAAGTTTGGGAATTATATTTTTGTAGGGTAGTTAAAAACTTGGCGCAGGCTACTTTCGCTTTGTCTAATTCATCTGTACTTTCTGCTAATAAACTAGCCCATTTACAATAACCTTCAACAAACGAATTATTCTTAATAGCTGTTTGTAAATGAGTCATTGCTTCCGACAGTTTTCCCTGTTCCATGAGAGAATAACCACTGTCAGTATAAGCCGTAATATTTTCTGGTTCTAGTTCTATGATTTGCTGAAAATATTCAACCGCTTCTTGATGTAATCCCCGAAATTGATATACTTTACCAATATAATGACGAGCTATGGTAAATCGAGGTTCTAATTTTAGGGATTTTTCAAAGTAGACTATTGCCTGTTCTAGTTGACCTTTCAGTAACAGAGCTTGACCAATATTATTATGGATAGTAAAATCATCTGGTTTCAGTAACAAAGCTTTTTTAAACACAGAAATTGCTGTATCAGCTTGACCCTGCTGTAGCAAAATACAACCCCAATTACTGTAGGAATTAACTACAGAATCTAAATGGTTACTATTCTCAATTTTTGATAAATTTATTGCTTGTTTATAACTATCAATTGCTGCTGCTAATAAACCTTGATTTTGCAAGACAATGCCCAGATTATAATAAGCATTAACATCATCTGGTTCGAGGGCAATTGCTTTTTTATAACTCTGATATGCTCCTAATAAATCTCCCTGTTGATACAGTACAATACCTAAATTATAATGAACTGGTTGTAAATTTGGATTATCATTCAGTGCCTGTTGATAATAAAAAACAGCCTCTTCTAATTTGCCTTCTTGCTGACACAATGAACCTTTGATTGCTATATTTTCAGCTTCATCTATTAGTTGAATAACAGGAGTGTTTTGCATATATTATTTGTCTCCCTGATTTGCTAAGTATATATAGTAATTCTGTAAAGATTCTTCCTCTTCAGGCGAATCTAAAGATGATTTTTCTAGATACTTACCAGGCATAATTTTTGACTGATACCATGTCTGGATAATTAGTTATAATAAATTTTTTGTTTGTAGTTGGGCTTTAGCCCTCAAATATTTATGTCTGGGCTAAAGCTCAACTACAAGCCTAATTATAAGTGTTCTACCGGAGATGATATGAAACTTCTATAAAGAAAAGAGGTAAATGCTTAAAACCTGATGATAAAAAAATATATAGGTTAGAACATTTATAAATACTCAAACGAGCATCAGGAATTACTTCTAACTTCTAACTTCTGACTTCTGACTTGCGCGTAGCGCTGTTGCGATGCTTCCCTGTGAAAATTAATTTATTCTTTTTGTTAGTCCATTAGATAATTTCAAAGTCATCTGCTACAGGAGTATCTCCTTGGAGAAATGCGAATTGTGTTACTGTTGTATTGTCATCTTGAACAAAGTAAAGCTCTCCACTTGTGTCATAAACTACATTAGTAGAACCATCAGGAGTGAACTCACTAATGTCTGAAACTGTTGCTAGTTGAATGTTGCCTCCAGCATTACCAAGAATAATATCCGCATCTATCTGAATGATGTCATTATCTGTGGTTCCCCTGAAGTCTGTCAGGGTGTCAATACCTCCAGAAGCATTAGCGTCAAAGATGTAAACATCTGCTCCATCACCACCTTCAATGATGTCATTACCAATACCACCAATCAAGGTGTCTGCTCCAGTGCCACCTATCAGAGTATCATCACCAGTTCCACCTTGGAGGCAGTCATTACCAATACCACCATTTAGGCAGTCAATACCATCACCACCGAAAATGGTATCGTTACCTGTACCACCTATAACTGTATCGTTGCCTTCACCAGCAAATATTAGGTTTTTGCCAGAAATACCCTCAATGATGTCATCACCTAGACCTCCTCGGATAGTATCATTGCCCTTACCACCTCGGATAGAGTCATTGTCCCCACCACCCACAAGACTATCTGCACCAGCACCACCATAAATAGTGTCATTACCACTGCCACCAAGCACTGTATCGTCAAAACCAGGGCGACCTACATTATCTCCTGAAAGATTGTCATCTCCACTACCTCCGTCTATGAAGTCTGCACCAGTATCCCCTATGGCAGTGTCATCCCCTGAACCACCTTCGATGGTGTCATCCCCTGAATCACCATCAAGGATGTCATTACCAGCGTTACCTTTTACTGTGTCATTATCCGCACCACCATCTACATTGTCGTTGCCTAACCCACCTACAACAAAATCATTGCCTCCTTGACCAAATATGTCATCATTCCCTAGACCACCACCTATGCTGTCATCGCCTCCTTTACCTTCTACAGTATCATTGCCATCACCGCTATTAACTAGATCATTGCTCCCCTTGGCATTAATACTATCGTTGCCGGATGTTCCCTGTAGCTCATCAGGTTTTGGAGTACCTGTGATAAATGTCGTACCGTTAAAGAAAAATGAACTACTTGGTGTTGTTGGATTGGTTATTATTACTTCACTCATAACTTTTTGTATTGGTTAATTGACTATATATATTAACAAGGATTTCCGATGAAATCCCGATTTTATTTATTTTTATTTACATCAAAATTTAGGTTTAAAAAAGTTATTCTATTGGTTTTAATTAAATCCGGTTATTTTGTGTAAATTAGGTGTTTTCTCTGATTTTTATGATGATTTAAGTAAATATTTTAGAGATAATATTAATTTTAATTCTGGACAATAGTAGAATTACTGATAAAAAAGCTAAATTATTATTTTGAATTAGATATAAATACTGATTGATTAAATTGATAAATTATGATACTTTTAATAAATTACTCGGTAACAAGTATTCACTCAAGCTTAAATGCCTACAATGCGGATAAATTTTAATTAGATAAATACAAATAAAAGGTAGGAAAATAATGATTTGTGCTAACAACAACAAATCAATTTAAAATGAAATGATTTCTAAGCTATAAGTTTTCGATCCCATAGTTGAGAAATCTCCCCATCTGTCTTTTAAGAGGATGAAACAGCCCTGCGGGTGAGGGGGGTTGACTTTTAACTTCTCTGAAACTGTTAAGTTGCGTTTATTTGTACTCACCTACTTAGTTGTCAATATTGAGAATAGTTAGATCGTTGGGGTGGGTTTATCTCATTTCAGCTTGATATAGCGCTACGCATTAAGGTATTTGACATTTATAAATCCTCAAATCCTTTGATAGTCAACTGGGAACAGGAGACTATCAAAAGGTTTCAGGATTTAGAAATGTCCTAACCTATTTGCGTAGCGCTATATCATCTAAATTCAAGAGTAAAAATTTAAGTATTGACCTGAAACCTTATTTTTAAATTAAGATGGGTATTACCTTTAGGTTCAGGAGTGTTAGGGTTAAAATTAGGGATGGTAGTAAACTCACCACAAAATCTAGTAGTTGATCGAAGAGAGGAAGAGAGTTTGTTGCTCTATCTAACTATTTTGTCTCCTATCTTCTAAGGAATTGAACTCCGTCAGGAGTATTTAACAAAAAAAGTTGAGCGATCGCTTCACGGGCCAACTTATTAAAGGAAAATCACAGCCGTCAGAAGTCAGAAGTCATATCTGACTGAGTTTTTCCTGCGAAAATGCTTAAAGCTATAGATTGAAGACGATCTATAAGGCTCTTCTAATTGTCATTTGTCTCATTTTGTGGATGGCAAGTGGAGGAGCGTATATTACCTGAGTTTTGAATTTAGCTTTGAGAATCTGGCTCAGAACTATATTTTACTTTTTCCCAGATAATAGTAGCTAGGAAACATAATATCATTAAGTAAAATGGTATGCCTATCATATTTATACTCCTAATTTTGATCATAATTGCTGGTACTTTATATTTTTGAGCTTCAGTTATAAGTTCATTGCTTCAAGGAAGTTTACTAACTATTTCCCAAAAATATCAAAGATATTTATATGACTAAATTATAGCACACCTAACTCTTAATTGTCATCCTATCCGGCAAAACTAGGGTGTACTGAAGAGAGAATTTATTGAGACAAAAGAATCACATTGGAGATTTACTTAGTTAAAAATCAAGTTGTATATATTCATTAGCAGTTTGATGTTATCAAAATTTTTTTCAATTACTTAAAAATAACTTCCATATAAGAATTGGGATTTTCAGCAACCCAACCTAAAGGAGAATTATATCTAATTTCAAAATGTAGATGAGCTTCCTCAAAATCAGGTTGCCCTGTCTGACCAACTGTGCCTAAAAGTTGTGCTTGTTCAATTTTTTGACCAGTTTTAACATTGATAGAATCTAAATGAGCATAACGAGTTTGTTTGCCAGAAATATGATTAATTACGACTAAATTTCCATAATTTCCTTGGTTACCAGCAAATGCCACAATACCTTCTCCTATAGAAAAAACTGATGTGCCACTATCAGCAATTAAATCTAAACCACTATGAAAAACTACTTTATTTTTAATCGGATGTAGCAACCAACCATAACCTAAAATTACTCTAGCTTCAAAAGGTAAAGGATAACCTGTTAATAAAGATGTTTTTGGCGGTGTTTTTCCTCCCGGAGACCAATTTACTCCTGGTAAAAAAACTACTTCTGGTGTTTGTCGAGCTGATGTTTCTGGGCAACCATTTACTTCATATAAAGCATCAGCGCGGATATTATAATTTTCTGCAACATTTTTCCAGGTTTTACCAGTGGGTATTTTCACGGCGATACCGTTATAGGGAGGAATGACAATTTCAGTACCTACGGTTACTTGTCCTTTTTGTAGCACTCGATTAAATGCTAATAAGGTTGGGGGTATTAGGTTGTATTGTTGGGCGATGCTTTCAATGGTCTCTCCAGGTGCAACAGTATGGCGTTGGAGACGAGATAATGCAGGTGGGGGACAAATTTCTTGTGCTTCTTCTGAGATGGAAGGAGTGGGAACTTTTATGCGTTGGGGTTGGGCGTTAACCTGTATTACTAAGAGTGGGTTAATTAAGGATAATAATGTAGTTATTAGGTAAAAGTAAGGTTGAGAATTCATTGGCAATTAAATTGTATAAATCTACTAGAAAAAAATATGGTGGACAAATAAAACTTGATTTATCATAATATTAACAACTAAATTTTTGCCGACGTTATTATTTAATTTTAATAACTTACACAGAAACCCAGTTTATTGCCATGATTATTGGTAAGCATTCAGATCCTAGCAGTCAGCTCTTCATCAAATAATGAATATTATTTTTCAGGTTAAAAGAGCTTAAATTTAGCAGTAATTTTTAATTCTCTCTGTGTTTTAAAGGTTGCTTTTACTTCCTTCTCTTATGAATAGCTGATAAGGCAGTTCCTCTGTAAGAGGCTAGCTAATAGCTGATGGCTGAATACTGAAAATTATTGTTTTTTAGAGCGCGAAATTTCGTTATTAAGTCCGATTTTTTGTTTTAGTCTGTAAGTCCTAAAAAAATAGAAATTACGCCACTAATCTTGACCTAGATTAGTTAGCTAAATTAAATAACCACGCTTCAAACCAAAATTAATACCGCCTTCCCAATCAGAAGTTAAATAATCTCTAACATAAACAAATAAATGCTCTACCACATTTCCATATATAGGATTTTTCACATACCCTTCTTGAAACCGAAATTCTCTATCCGTATTCTTTTGTTTTCTTAATACATATATTTGGTCGATTTTGAATTTTCGTAAATTTACCGCATCTGTTAACTTTAGCCATTCTGCCACTAAAATATAAATGGCATTAGGATTTCTATATTTAAGCTGTTCTGCTGCCGTTGCTGCATCTTGAAGCATAGTTTTATCCAAATAAGTTTTGCATTCTATAACTACAGCAGGTACATCCCAAATATGACTTTCTAATTCTTGGGAACCCTCACAATTCATTTGGGTGTGAATTCTTACTCCTATGGCAAAATCATTATCTTTTAGTTCAATTAAAGCATGAGGATAACTAAGCATATCCTGATAATTTTCAGACCGAAAAAATATATCTTTAAAAGTACGAGACTTACCAATTAAAGCTTGTGATGAAAATTCACTAACTAAATCTTTGAAAAGGTAATACATAAATTATTCCAAGACAGATGAATGGAGATTTGAACGAGAATCAAATTTTTCAGCATAGTGTTGTTGTTCTAGAAAATTTTTGTATTCATTCAACAATTCTACTCGCTTTATTAATAGCTCACTATCTTGCTTTGTTGTTTCAGTTAATGGACCGACTAGGTGTTCATTAGCTAACTTCCACTCATTATATTTTGCTCTGATTTCTGTTAAATATCTCCGAGACTCTGTATCTCTATATTTGGTTTTATGATTTTCTTTTTGCTCTAAATTTTGACCGTGAACATACATTTTATTTGACTCTATTTTAGTAAGTATTCAGCTATTAGCATTCAGCTTTCAACTTTTGATCGTACAGGACTTGACTTCAGTTAGGTAATAACCTTTTTCTTTCCTGGATTATGCTACACAAACATAAGTTTTAATTCTCCTTGGAGACTAATTACTTCTTCCAAAATAATGAATTAATAAATTATAGCTGATAGCTAATAGCTGACGGCTGAGTGCTTACCTATTTTACAACTGTTTTAATATATTATCAGCAATAGCTTTAGCTAACAAAGGAGGAACAGCATTTCCAATTTGATGATATTGACATAAATGTTTTTCTGCTAAACGACCTTCTCTAGATAGTAGCTTATGACTAACAACTGTTGGTTTACCCATGAATTTAAAACTATCTGGAAATGATTGTATTCTTGCACCTTCTCTAGCTGTGAAATTTCTATGTTGATAAGGGTGGACAAAATTAGCATAAAATGACGCTGGAATTGTATGGCATGGTTTATCTGGATGGAGTCTTCTATTATTTTGGTCGTAGATTTTTTGAGATATTTTTGTAGAGTTTCTTTGCCGTGGTTGTAAATGTTTTGGTACATCTTTTCCAGAACTTCCCCAAGTCATTGTAGCAAATCTTTCTACCATTCTTTGAGTGTGATTCATGGCTTTATGATTAAACAGAATATTATTTCCATTTCTCAACAATTTTTGATATTCATTCAATGGCTTTTTGAGATAATTTGACTCTTCTTTTCCTTCGCCTGCTTCTAAGGTCGGTAAGTCAGAAATAGCATCCCATAATGTCGGACAGAACTTTAAATTTTCTCCAAATAAAGACATTTGTTGATTGGTTAATACCCCATGAGTTTGTGAGGGAAAAGGATTTTCTAGTTCTCGTTTTGAGCCAACAATAAATAAACGTTTTCTGATTTGAGGCACGCCGTATGCTGTAGCTTCTAATATATTTATGTAGGCGTGATATCCAATATTTTTAAATTCTTGTTCAATAATTTCAATGACTTTGATTTGAGAATGAGTCCTAAATTTAATTAGGTTAGGTACGTTTTCCATAATTAATATTTCTGGCTCAAAAACTTTAGCTACTCTGATTAATTCTCTAAAGAGATTATTTCTAGGGTCTTTAGGATCTCCAGAATTTTTATTGCAAATAGAATATCCTTGACAAGGCGGACCTCCTATCAAAATTTGTGGTTTTTTATTAGCCCAAATTGCTGCTATATCGTTATTAGTGATAGTTGTAATATCTTGATTGATAATAACTGCATCTGGATGATTATAAGCAAAAGTTTCTGATGCCCATTTATCTATTTCGATAGCACCAATAATTTGACAACCTGCCCACTTAAAACCAAGGCTAAATCCACCTGCACCGGAAAAAATATCTAATATTAATGGTTTCATAAATAATAATTTTGGCAAAATTTGTATCCAGGCATCTTGCCCGCTACAGCTATAGTTTATATTAAGCTCCCTATTTTAGTTGAATAAAAAGTCATGTTTGTAGGCAAAAAACTCCATTTAATCTTTACGATATCACAAAAATTGTGAGGATGCAACCAAATATCCTTTGACGCGCCGATTTTTTTCAGGAGCTTCAGAAAATGAAAATGTTGGTGATTTTCTGCTGAGTCGCGATGGATGAAAAGATTTGATGAAACAAAAACCAGCACATTAGTTTATCGGAGCTTCGCAAAATGAAAGTCTTTCTAGTATTTCTCCCAGGGAAATTTCCTCAATATTCAATGATCTTGGAGCTAGGAAAAATTATTGAATAAAAAGTCATGTTTATAGGCGAAAGACCCTATTTAATCTTTACGATATCACAAAAATTGTGAGGATGCAACCAAATATCCTTTGACGCGCCGATTTTTTTAGGAGCTTCAGAGAATGAAAATGTTGGTGATTTTCCGCTGACTGGGGATGGATAAAAAGATTTAATGATGGGAAAAATCTGATTCTAATCTTAAAAGTAAGGGAGTAGGCGAGTCAGGGGTATTTTTCAATCTTTTTTCTATATTTCCTCTATTCTACTCCTGACTCATAACTCACAAATTTAATCGCGGGCAAAGATATCAAATGGCTTCTATAGAAGACAGATGTGAGTATAGTAGAGTATCTCATACAAACCCAGTTTCTATGCTCTATTTATACCGACACTACCGGATTTAATATAATGGCTAAATATAGGTTTAAGGATAAATAAAGTCTGATTTTCTTCTGTAATTTTATCTATCAAACCTCGCCTTTCTAAAGATAGTAATGTTTGAAATAATTCTGGTGGTGATAATTGGGATTTTTCCAATAGTTGGGGAACTGAAACAGATTTTGCAGGTTTGCTGAGTTGACATAGTATTTGTTTTTCCAACTCAGACAACCTTTGAAAATGCTGTTGTAAAATATTAGTTAATTCATCAGATAAAAATAGCGGTTGATAACTTAAGTATTGAGTGACACTCCCGCCAAATAAATTTTTAATTGTCTCTCCTATAAGTTTTAACCATTGGGGATTACTTTGATAGAAATTTATCAACTCTTGCCATTTTTCTTCATCTAATAATCCTCGATTTTTCAGAATCTCACGTGCTTCTTTTTCTATTAAACCAGTTAACTGAAATAAACGTACTGGTGAATCATTATCTGTAAAGTTGAAAATTTCTAAAGGTGGTTCCCAACTGTTGAGAATAAAACAACTATTGTGAGGAAGTTCGCCGATAATTTTAAATAGGTTGCCATAGTTTTCATATCCTGATTTATAGTTACCGACAAGTTGTCTATTACTGAGTATTTGTTGTACGTCATCCAGAATTATTAAACATCGAATATCGCGCAATTTTTCGATGAGTATTGATAGTTGAGCGTCGGTGTTATTGGGGAAGTCTGTTTCTGTTACGTTGGAGATAATTTCAATTAAATTTTTGAGAGTTATGTTTAGAGGTGGAGATGTGCGGAGGGTGCGCCAGATGATGTGGTCGAAATTAGATTCTATTTCTGGGATGAGGTGACGAATAATGGTGCTTTTTCCGATACCGCTTATTCCTGAGACGGTGATGAGACGACAGCGATGTTTGAGTATCCAGGTTTTGAGGGTGGCGAGTTGGGTGGAGCGATCATAGAATGTTTTTTTGATGTCTGGTGCGTCTCGGAGGTCGAGTTTTGGCAGTGGGGTGTTATTTTCGTTTGCTGTTTGTGTGGTGGGTAATTTTTGTTTGGTTTCTGGGGAAGGAGTGTTTTCTGTACAGAGATTAATATTACCTTTTAGACAATTATTTCCTCCTAAATTAAATACATTTGAAAAGTTAGAAATTTGATATCTTTCCATCGCAGCGCGGAAATTTGACTTATGAATTTTTTCATTTAATTCCTTAGAAATAAGTTGCCATAAATTTGAAGCGACATTACCAACGTGAAATTTAGTACAGTGGTATTCTTGAGCAACCTTTGAGTATTTTTCCCCTTGCCAAGTAGCGCGTAATATGGCTTTTTGGAGACTATCAAGGTGTTTGCCAGATTTGTCGAAAACTATCTCATCAACAAACCTTAAAACTTCATTAAAAGTCATTAGTCAAATTTAGTTAGGAATTTATTCCTATTATATCTGATGTTTTCTGATATTTCGGGAAAAAAATCTGATATTTTCTGATAATTATGTTTAGTCATACATTATTTTTTGTGAGTTTTATAAGTAGTAGGTCTGATTATTACTTGTAGTAAATTATTAAGTATTAGATTACTTGGAGAAACTGTAACAATTTTTTTTACTTTTAAGCAAGTAATTAATATAGTCAAGCTGTTCAGATTTAAGGATAAATATTATGCCTAAAAACTTCAAAAAAATAGGCTATTGTTTTGTAGCAACAACACTATTGATACTTGGTATTAGCTCTAAAACAAATAGTCAAAATACTGCTCCCGGTTTATGTCTAAGACATACAAGAATAAGTGGTTCATCTGGAAATGTAGTAGATACTGATTGGATATGTTCAAGAGTAGGTAATTTTAGTCAATGGATTGGACTAGGAGATGATACTGGTTGGAAGGATCAAGAATTAGCTTTTAGAGCAATTGGTGGTGCAGAAATTTGTTTAGAGCATACTAGAGTTAGTCCCTCTAGTGGATTGCGAAGAGAGAACAAATGTAGCAGTTCTGTTAATGATATTAAGTCAGTAAATTTAGGAGATGATACTGGTTGGAAAGATCAAAAATTGACTTTTACTATTTATACTCCTAGAGAAAATTACGAAATGTGTTTACAGCATAGAAGAAGAAGTGGTAGTTCGGGAAAAGTAATTAATACTGGTTGGAAATGCGCTTCTGAGTATAATACGGAAACTATTTATTTAGGAGACGATACAGGTTGGAAAGACCAAAACTTAAGATTTACAGTAAGAAATAGATAATGACTTTAGAAAAGGAAGGATAGCTGTTTCTTTAAATTTGAATTATTTGGGAATATTCCATCTATTAATTTGGCATAAAGTAGATTTTTAATAGGAATAAAAATTATGAAACCACGAAAATTATTGAATCTAGCCACAACATTTCCAATAGTCAGTAAAAGAAAGTTGTTCAAAAACTTATTGTTGTATCCTACTGCACTTTTAACAGCTCTAAGTTTAACTTTTTTGATACAGGAAAAAACCAATTCACAACTAAATATTAATACTGAAATATTTTACAATGTTAAAGTCTGCAACGAGTATAAAAAGAAAATATTTGTAGCTAGGGCAAAACAGCGAGCTTATCTAGTAGCTGGAGATAGAAATTATGGTAATCCATACGGTGTAAGATTAGAAGTATCAAAAGTTAGAGGATGGGGTCCAGTTCTTCCTAATGAATGTCAAGGTTTTCCCATTTTAAAATTAGATGTCGAGCCTCCAAAAAATTCACGGTATTTGGGTACACAAGACTGGATATATATAATGAGTTCTGATAAGAAAAAATTTCCTCGACAAGACATAACAAGTTATAGAAATTCTCAGGGAGGTAACTCTGTCAGACCAGAATTTTGTGTAATTAATAAGGTTTTTAATTTATCTTCTAGAAATTATCAAAAAACAGGAACCAGAATTTGTCCTGGTTATAATGTGAATAAAAAATCTACCTTACCTGAAGGTACAGACTTTGTTAGATTTGAGCCAGTTTCTCCTCAGAAGGATAAAATAGTTTTTCGCTAGATTTAGTTATGGTGGGCAAATTTTTACGAATCTATATCAACAGTAAAATTTGTGATATTTGCCTACCCTACTTATTACTTTAATACCTAATTACAAAGACTCAATCGATCTAACCATTTCCACCAAAATTCCCATAATCTTCCTCGAATCTTTAATATAGTAATTTTCTACATCAATAAACACTACATTCTTTTCCAATTTTAAAAATTTCCAGACATGACCTGTCGTAACCGCACCATAAATAAACGGAACATTTTTACCATCTTGTTTATTATATATTTCCGCCGCCACCATTTCTGCAATACATTGTCCTAAACCACTAACTATCTTTTCATTTTTAGCTTCTACAAGAATAATTACAGGACTATCTAAATATAGTTGTTCGGGAGATTGACTAATAATAAAATCACAAAATCCATTCAACCCCTTATCCCTATCAACCGAGAAATCTATACCCGAAAAAAAACTAATTTGCAGTTGTCTCTTAATCTCCAGCAAAATATTAATAATTATTAGCTCAGAACTGGCTTTTTCTGTAGCGATCGCTAAGGCAATAGGTACATTTTGCTTTAACGTTTCAGCTAATAAATTACTAATCTCTACAGCTTCAATTTGAGAAAATAAATCTTCTGTTTCTATAATTTTTAAGTTAAACTCAGCTTTTACCTTTTTTAAATCAAAATCACTATATGACATTTTACCTATTCCCGATTTCCTCAATCAAAATTTTCCAATTAATTAGCAATAAAAATTCTGCATAGAGATAGTTATTTTTATTCTTCCATGAACCCGGTTTCTGTCTAATTTAAGAACGAGCGATCAAAATACAAATCTGGGTTTATTGCCATGATTACTCTTTTTCTGGAAATTTCTTAGATTAACCCGGTTTCTGTCTAATTTATAACGAGCGCTCGAAATAAATAGATTTATTACCAGGATTAGTCTTTTTCCAGAAATTTCTTACATATAGCAATTCTCACAGTTATGAAGCACATTTATAATCCCCCTAAATCCCCCTTTCTAAGGGGGACTTTGAAGTTCCCGCCTTAGAAAGGGAGAATTTTTGTTAGCTCCCCTCTTACAAAGCAGAGAAGTTATGTATAAGTCTGGGAGAGGCTTTTTCTGGAGAAAAGTGTATTGAAAAATACATTTTTTTGATAAACCCAGACAAGATTCTTACTTCCCAGACTCCCCACACATCTCACCCTCCCCACCCTCCTATAAGGTTTTCAGAAGTTCCTGGTAAGGGATAGGGGGATAAAACTGTACCTCATAGATTAAAGAATTGCTATAAACCCAGTTTATAGGTAAGTTAAGAGCGATCGCCTCTCACCTAAATTTTAAATTTCTCAGTTATGCGCTTCATTGCTTCGTTGACATTTTCCCGACTATTAAAAGCGGAAATTCGGAAGTAACCTTCACCTGCTGCACCAAAACCCGAACCGGGTGTACCGACAACATTACAATTTTGCAACAGCTTATCAAAGAAATCCCAACTTGACAAACCTGTGGGAGTCTGCACCCAAACATAAGGCGCGTTTACTCCTCCATAAACAGTTAACCCTGCTGCTTGTAACTGGGAGCAAATAATTTTCGCATTCTCTAAATAAAATTCTATCAACCCTTTCACTTGCGCTTTCCCTTCCTTGGAGTAAACTGCTTCTGCACCCCGCTGCACAATATAAGAAACTCCATTAAATTTAGTGCAATGACGGCGGTTCCACAATTTCCATATTTCTACATCGCTACCATCAGCAGCTTTCCCTTTGAGAGTTTTGGGTATGACAGTCAACGCACAACGAGTACCAGTAAAACCAGCATTCTTAGAAAAGGAGCGAAATTCGATTGCGCATTCTCTTGCTCCTTCTATTTCATAAATAGAATGGGGAAGACTCGCATCAGTAATAAAAGCTTCGTAAGCAGCATCGAATAAAATAATGGCGTCATTCGCTTTGGCATAATTTACCCATGCTTGCAAATATTCCTTAGTCGCTGTCGCACCAGTGGGGTTATTGGGAAAACACAAATAAATCAAATCTACCTTTTGAGTAGGAATTTCAGCAGTAAAATTATTTTCTGCGGTTATTGGTAAATAAACTAAACCCTCATATTCCCCTTTATCATTTACATCACCAGTATTACCTGCCATTACATTAGTATCTACATACACTGGGTATACTGGATCAGTCACAGCAATAGTATTATTGTTGCCAAAAATATCAAGAATATTACCAGTATCACACTTCGACCCATCAGAAATGAAAATTTCCGAGGCATCAATATCACATCCCCTAGCTTGGAAATCTTGAGTCGCAATTTTCTCCCGCAACCAACCATAACCCTGCTCTGGACCATAACCCTTAAAAGTTGAGCGATCGCCCATTTCTGCCACAGCTTTAGTCATGGCCTGACGACAAGCTTCTGGCAATGGTTCGGTGACATCCCCAATACCCAATTTAATAATCTGGGCTTCCGGGTGTGCTTCGGCGAAGGTATTAACACGTCTAGCTATTTCTGGGAATAGGTATCCTGCTTTGAGTTTGAGGTAATTATCGTTAATTGTTGCCATGGTAGATTAAAAAAAAGTCACTTACAACATTAGACCTTTTGGAAAACTGAAAGTCAAATATTGGGTACATCTCAATTTTGAATAGGGAATAGGGAACAGGGAATAGGGAACAGGGAATAGGAAAAAAGTATTTTTGCATATATTGAGATGCACTCCAGATATCAGTTATCAGTTATTAGTTATTAGTTATTAGTTGTCACTAGAAAATAGTTCTCAAGTCTTGACTAAAATACTACTTTTCAAAGAGCAATAACTTTTGCCGCCATTAATTTACATTAATGATGATGTTCAACTTTTGATATTTCCTTGACAAACACTCTCTTAACGGGACTTAGACAAATTTTACTTTTGAATTTTAACTTTCACAGAAAATATCTAAGTACAATTAATAGAAATAGTTAATTTGTTTTACTTTTAACTTTTGAATTTTAACTTTCACAGAAAATATCTAACTAGGGTTTGCTGAAAAAGTCTTATGAGTGGGGATAGGAGTCAGGTAGGGGAGCCGTCGGATTGGCGACGTACAGGGGTCAGGAGGAATGGGAATGATAGAGAAGGTTGAATAAAGAATTATCCCTTGATTTTCCATCTTTGTCTGCTTAAAATGTTAACTTTTTAAGCTTTTTGGACTGAAAAGCTGACACTTTTTTCGCTCCAAAAAGGCTAAATATTTTATCTGTAAATGCTTTGGGGATTAACCAGCAAGCCCTAACTACCATTAATAGAAATAGTTAATTTGTCTTACTTTTAACTTTTGACTTTCAGAGAAAATGTCTAAGTACCATTAATAGAAACAGTTAATTTATCTTACTTTTGACTTCTGAATTCTGACTTCTAACTTCGGCTATAACTCCCGCCACACGGAGCTATTAAAACCAATAATTTTTTCTGGTAGTTTTTCTGGGTTAATAAGTGCCAAAGTTTTCATGTCGTAAGTAGTGTAAAAACTCTTGCTTTGTTCCAGATTAATATCTACAACAGTCAAAGTATTTCTAGGTGGTAAATTACTATTAAGTAAAACGCGAGGTCCGCTACCTAAAGCACCACTATGCAGCAATTTTAAATTACCTTTATAACCAGGAAAATAAGCATGATGATGACCGCTAATATATAGATGCACATTATATTTTTCTAGCAGAGTTTGTAACTTTTCAGCTTCTGTCAAAACATCACCAAATTTATTTCTGCCAACTGCCACAGCATAAAGAGGTAAATGCCCCATTACAATTCGCATTTTTGCTGTTTGTGCTTGACTACTTGCTAAACTTTTTTCTACCCATTCTAATTGTTGAGTAGGAATCTGAAATGTAGAGGCATCCCAAATTAAATAAAAAATTTCTTTGTGCAAAAAACTATAGTAAAAAGGAAACTCATCCGCCTCAAAAAATTCTAGGTTTAAATCTTTTTGATGTTGACTCCAATAATTTTTTGCTAGTCTACGTTCTTTGGCAAATATAAATTTTCCAGACTTAATATAACTAGAAGCATCGTGATTGCCAATAGTAATAGCAAATGGTTGTTTAGTTTGACGTAATGGTGTGACAATGTAGCGGTCAAAACTATTCCACATAGCTTGAATATTTGCTTCAGTAAGTGACAGTTTTTGTCCAGCAACCATGTCACCTCCACAAAGAACTAAATCTGGTTGCCATTCATAAATTAAAGGAATAGTTTTTTCTACTTGAGATTCATAAGTTGTGGAACCATATCGACTATTTAAGTCACTAATAACTACCAGTCGAATATCTCCTTTTTTGGGAGCAAACATTCCTGGAGGAGCGGGTGTTAATGGAGTGGGAATTTCTGAAGGATAAATAATTGGATTTTCTGGAAGTTGGGAATTAGTCTTTTCGAGATTTATAGTTTTGCTTGGCTGAAATATTCTGCGGAAAATTACAGTTAATCCCAATCCAAATGCACTGCCCAGAAAAATTAGTAAATCACGACGGCTAAATCTCATATTTTTCCAAAAATAAATCAAATAAATTATATAAGTAGATGGGTTTAAAAAAATATCAAACCAATAGGCAGATGACAGGTAATACCAATTCACTTTAAAGATGTCACAAATAGTTTCAAACACCCTATGTAAAATAATTTATTGAAATTACTGTGGTGTCAAAGTTTTGAACTTATAAAATCTAAATGCATGATTTTTGACTGTCTTAAGTGCGTCTTACATTCTATTAGCGTAGCATTCCAAAGGAAAGGAAACGAAAGAAAAAGAACGGAAATGGAGACCTCACCAATTAGCACTCAATGCATGACTTTTAACTTCGGTGAAACGGTATGAGCTGAGATGAATTATTTAATCACTATCCACAGTTCTTATGTTCTGGTTTTCCCTCTCAAGAATCATTTTCTATTTAATTTGACCTACCTACTTAGTAATTCTAAAATTAGTGAGATATAGAAGTTTGATATTTTAGGGAACTGGGAACAGGAAACAGAAAAAATACTGTACCTCATCAATATGATAAATGAAGTTAATAGTTGACCGCTGAATGCTTATTTTTTATCAAATATTCTACAAAAAATATCATTGGTGATAAATTATTTTAGGGATTTAATCTCCAAATTATCCTGCCAACTTTCTATTCAAGGATATTTAGCAAAGTTACTATTATATTTAAGATTTAGTATTACTGGTTTGCTGAAAATTATATAGCAATTCCCATACTGCTAAAGTAAAAAAATCGTTGGTTTTAGGGAATAGGGAATAGAATAGAATAGAAATAAAGATAGGTGTACCTCCGGAGCCTGAGAAACGCTATATTTTATGATTTTTACAAAAAATTATTTAATTTTTTCATACTATCAAGTTAATATTTGCGACCTTAATAGCTTGATTTATCTGAAATATTATCTATCAAAAAAATCACAGTTAATCATAATTTTAATAAATATGATTACTTAACTTATAAATCAATTTTATTTCCCTAGGTATTTTGTCTCTAAATCATGCTCCTGCAAATTTATAAATTATAGATAAAAATACCATTGACCTGCCATAACTAAAGGATAATTTTATTAAACTATTATTAACCTAAAATTAAACAATTAATGACTATTTTTATTTTATGATTTTTATCGGTATTTTCTCAAGTTATGAAATAAATAATAGGTAAACATTCAGTCGTTAGCTATTAGGTTTCGCAGCATGACCTAAGAAATTATGAAATCTAATAGCTGAATGCTGATATGGAGTTTTAATTTTAGTCTTATGTTTAACTTTTTCCTAATTCGCTCTTCCTTATTAGTTATCAGCAATCTGACTTTAACCTTACTAATAGGACTGTTATCACAACCAACCTTTGCTCAATCAAATCCTAATTCAAAAGCTCCTAAATCTTGCAATAATCAGAATACTCAACTATTAGAAATATCCCTGGATACTACACTCAATCAATTCCTAACTATTTCTAACTTAATGACCAACCAAGAAATGGGATTAGCCAACTTAATAAAAACCATAGGAGAACAAACAATTGTTGCTGTAAATAACAGCCCTAATCCTTGGCCGACAATTCACGAACGAGCCAGATTAGCTAAAGTTCCGATAATTATGTATCACGACATTTTACCAAAGAAAAAAGTCTCTTTTGATGTGACAGTAAAACAATTTGAAAAGCATCTGGAATTAATCAAAAAAAATGGAGTAACCCCCATTAGTTTAGACAAACTAATTCAGCACTTACGCACAGGAAAACCATTACCAGCCAAACCAATAGTTCTAACTTTCGATGACGGATATATTGGTCATTATCAAATAGTTTATCCCCTCCTAAAAAAATACAATTATCCAGCAGTTTTTTCAGTATATACAGACAAAATCGAAGGCAAAATAGTAGGTCGTTCCACCCTCACCTGGGAACAATTACAAGAAATGGCAGCAAATCCATTAGTAACAATTGCATCTCATAGTGTCACTCATCCCAAAGATTTAACCAAATTATCCGACCGAGAACTTCAACAAGAATTATTAAAATCAAAGCAAATTTTACAGAACAAATTAGGCAGAAAAATTCGCTATTTTACCTATCCCGAAGGTAAATACGACGAACGTGTTAGTGCTTGGATAAAAGTAGCAGGATATGAAGCAGCACTAACAATGAAAAAAAACAAAAATATCTTCAGTAATCAATCCAAAAGTTTATTAGCAATAGACCGCTTCGGTCAATCAGGACTCAAAAAAGCAATTGCTCAAACTTATGAGGGATTACAACTACCCCCCTGGAAATTAGGCTTTGATTTTAATAGTCAAATTATTAAAAATCAAGTCTCTCCAGAAGGCATTCCCCTAGTTTTAATCTCTGGAGGAAAACCAATCACTATTCATGCAGATAGTCGCTATCAAGTCAAAGATATTGTGACAAAAAATCAGGCGATCGCTGGAGTAGATGGAGTATTTTTTTCTCTGGAAAAACTAGATTCTAACAAAGTTATAGGTCCTATTTTTAGTCAGAATACAAAAAAATTTGTGCCTGGGGATAGCTATGACAATAATAAATTAAAGAATCGTCCCTTAGTATTAATTAGTGAGAATAAAGTAGATTTTATTCCTTTTAATTCCGAACGCCATAACACTATAAAAGGTCTCCAAAAAGAGATGCCAAATCTTACAGATGCTTTTGTCGGAGCTGCATTTTTAGTGAGAAATTCTCAACCACAACCACCAGAAACTTTTGGTGAACTATTCAAATTTAATGAACCCCGTCATCGAGCATTTTGGGGTATTCATCGTAGCGGTCAACCTATGATTGGAGTATCTTATAAAAGAGTTGGTTCAGTCAAACTTGGTCAACTTTTGGCACAAGTAGGATTTCGAGAGGCAGTAATGTTAGATTCTGGAGCTAGTACATCTCTAGTTTATCAAGGTAAATCTTTAGTCAGATATACTCCACGTCCTGTTCCTCATATAGTTGCCTTAGTTCCTCCAAAGTCAACTTCAAAATCAACTTGTGTTGTAGCTAAGTATTGATCAAAATCAAGCAATACCAATTTGATAAATGTTTGTTATCAATAGTATATATAAGTATAGGCTCCGAAGAAGGAAGAAGGAATCAAGAAAGAAGAAAAAAATCGCAGAAATGATATAAATTAGCTGGCTTATACGATTGAAAAATATCGTGCATAAAAATAAATTTCCAGCTTTCCGTTTTGTCGCATTCTTTTTTGAAATTGATAGAAATTATTGTTCCTATATTTGAGTGTAGGGACGATAAATTATAGAAAAGCTAATATAAATTATTTATATATCAGTCCTATTTTTCTTGTTGATAAATTATTTATAAATTAGGGAAAAAGTAACATTAGCAAGAGTTTTATACTTGATTATCTATCACGGCTTGCTATATAAAATTCCTCACAACGAACAACTGTGTTTTTCTTCCATTATAAAAAAAAATATATACTTGATTCCCTATTGTTTTTTCTTAAAAGTATTTTCAACACTCCAATAGAAATGCTATATTAGTTAAAGTCAAATATTTGATCTGAAAAGTTATGTTATACATAATATTTAAGGTAGTTTAGGGTGTCTATAATAATTAAACATTGGTTGTAGGTTTCTTAAAATAGTAGGTTAAATTCAATCAAACAGCTATTAATTATTAGTTTACAGAGTTAGTCTTACAAGTCTATATCCCCTTAACCTAACACAATTTTAAGAAGCGATTAATTTGGCCAATAGCTCCCTATAGCCAGCTAAAATAGTAGTCATGTTCACTCTAGTCCTACTAAATCATGCATCAACAAGAAAATTCTAGATTCAGAGAAACTATTTTAATTATCAATGATAATCCTAAAAGTTTAAAACTGTTGACTGAGTTGTTATCTACCCAGGGGTATAAGGTGGAAATTGCCACCAATAGTAAGCAAGTTCTAGAAACTATTCATTTCATACTTCCAGACTTGATTTTATTAGAAGTTAAAATGCCAGACATTGATGGATATCAAATCTGTGAAATTCTGAAAAGAAATGAACGAACTTGCAATATCCCTGTGATTTTTATCTCTGCTTTGGATGGAGTGATGGATAAGATTAAAGCTTTTACTGTAGGAGGGGTAGATTATATAACTCAACCATTTGAATTAATTGAGATTTTAGCCAGGATTGAAAATCAATTGCGCTTACGATCGCTACAGCAGGAATTACAACAACAAAATGCTAGATTACAACTATTATTAAAAACGACTCATGCTATTAGTGAAGCATCTGATTTTGAGTCAGCTTTAGAAGTGATTCTCGCAGAAATCTGTCAAACTATGAATTGGGATTTTGGGGAAGCATGGATTCCTAACCAAGATAATACAATGCTTAGATTTAGTAGAGGTTGGTATGCTAGTAACAGTAGCAATGGCGCTTTGCCACTTACTCTCAAGTTTCGACAACAACATCAAATTATTACTTTTAGCTCTCATCCAGGTTTCCTAGAAAGGGTGTTCTCTTCTCAACAAGCAGAATGGCTAGAAGATATTTCTCAGGAACAATATTCTGTTTCTATTTGTTCTGAAATTGCTGAAAAAATAGGTATTAAATCTGCTTTAGGAATTCCTATTATCCTAGAGCGAAAAGTTTTAACTATTTTAGTCTTTTTTCATAAAATTTGTCGTTCCCTCGATCAAAATTCTATGGAGTTAGTTAATGGTGTTGCAACTCAGTTAGGGGGGTTAATTCAACGCAAAAAAGCAGAACTAGCTCTCAAAAAAGCCAACCAAGATTTACAAGTAATTGCTAGTTTAGATAGTCTAACTTCTCTGGCTAATCGTCGTAAATTTGATGAATATTTTCACCAAAAATGGGAACAACTTAGACAAGAGAAACAGCCTTTATCTCTAATAATTTGTGATGTAGATTATTTCAAATATTACAATGATTATTATGGGCATCCAGAGGGAGATCAGTGTCTCAAAAAAGTTGCTCAGGCGATTAGTAAAGTTGTTATATTTCCTACTGATTTAGTATGTCGTTATGGTGGAGAAGAATTTGGAATTATATTACCCAATACAAATCTTGATGAAGCTTTACGAAGAGCAGAATTAATTAGACGGGAAATCAAAAACCTTCATATATCTCATGCCTATTCAAAAACAAGTACTTATGTTACTGTAAGTTTAGGAGTAAGTAGTATAATTCCTAATTTTCAATTATCGCCTCGTACATTATTAATAGATGCTGACCAGTCACTTTATAAAGCCAAAGAACAGGGACGGAATTGTGTTGTTGCTCATATAAATCGCTGTGTTTGTTAATTAAGTATTCAACGAAAATTAATCTTACATTTGATAGTCATTTCAGTTATCAGTTATCAGTTATCAGTTACCAGTTAACAGTATCTTCTACTGAAGTAGCAGGCTTAAAATACTGAATTTTCTTTTTTTATCCCCTTTAAAAGCTAGCTTTGACTTTGAGACCTGATTTTCTGGTCACCTTAAGGAGGTAAGCCAAATTATTTTTATATCTACTGCTGTTGTATACAAGTATATTTTTTGTTCCCAGTTAGTAATCATTCAGCTATTAGCAGTTAGCTCTGCTGCTTTTAAATGAATGAATGAATGAATGAAGCAAATGATAAAGTAAACTGAGTAGCTTTTATACTTACTTTTAATTCTAATTATCTATCAATCTTTCAATACTATAGCAACTGCTAGAGCGGTTAGGACAGAGAAAAGTATAAAATTATTAGACCATTTCTATAGAGGCGAGAACTATGTTTCTCCTTTATTTCCTAAGCGCCTTGGCAACTACTATAATTCTTCTTTTTAAGACAATTAGTTAATAAATAATGACTGAATGCTTACCCCAGTTAAACTGTTCCCTGCTTACAAATATTCAATTAATTTTGCATAGGTGCTTATATTGATAGTAATACCAAGTCTATTTAAGTTTAAGTTTAATTAGCGATCAAAAAACCTATCCTCTTCATCCACACTAATCTCACTATACTTACTACTGCTTTATTCATAAGTATTCAACCGTAAATAATATAATTTTCTCCTTTCTCTCTTCTATCCTGACTACTCCTTCATTATTTATCAGTATTGAACTGGATATGATATTAATTGCATTTATCCTTAATCAAAACCCGCCCTACAAAACTTTAATAAACTATTGAATTTAATGACTTGATTTTCTATATATTTCGACTAAAACTCCAATAAATGAGCCAAATATACCCCCGATAATTCCTCCCCAAAATGGAATTAGTAGTGGACTAAAACAAACATAAAATCCGTCCCAACCATCAGCACAATTTAAAGGTTGAATTTTGTCATGAGCAATAATAATAAAAAAAACTGTACTCAAAAGTGAAGTAAAAGTTGCTGCATTAAATATTCTCATCGTACATCTGAAATGAGTAATTAAGTTAGTAATTCCACCAATTATTCCTCCAATAGTACCTCCGATAATAATGCCTACGCAAGCACCAAATAATGAAACAAACCATACAAATACTATGGGAAGTATACTACTCATAAAATCCTCCTAATTTGATTGTTTTTAAGTCCTCCAAAAAAGTTTTAACCTGCTAAAAATACTTACAACAAATGCCACTATTAATGTATAAACAAATCCCCTAAACAATCCTAAAGTTGGTGTTTGAGTCATTTGTGTAATTTCTTCATACCATCCAGTTAATTTGAAGAGAGGTAAAAGCAAGTTACCGAAAACCACATAAGCTATCATGGGATTTTCCCCATTATAAATCAATAATTTGAGAAGACCTTTCTGTTGAAAATAATCGCTAATCACAGTGAATAGAATCAACAGAAAAATAGACATTCCTGTGGTGATGAAAAAGTAACTAATAGTAGCACTATCTTTTTTGATGCCACCTTGAAAAGGTTCAAAAGCTAACCCTAATACGAGCCAATAAATACCCCAACCATAAAGTCTATTTAGCAAATTTTCTATCTGATTACCTGGTTGCTGGAATAATAACCAACCGGAACCACATAAAACTACACTTATTAAAGTTGTTTGTAAAACCAGTCTAGATTGTAACCCAAGCAATAACACCAAGTCAATAGTCAGCATTAATAGTGCAATAATTAAGAAACGACTAACTGGCCATTTTTCTGTTATAGAATCATCATTATTAGTGTCATAGTTTTTCATCCATTTTAAAATTAAATCTCCGGCAATAGTACCGGGAATGAGGATAAATAAATACTTCAAATAATCAAATCTAAAAATCCAAGGCAAAGGAGAGTTAAACCAAAACTCTTTCACCCATCCATCATCAGTAGCAGAAAATATTAGCCCTAATAATATCCCCAATAATCCTAAACGTAACCACCAATTAGATTTAGTAAATAACCAAATTATCGAACCAAAAATAGCCATATTTGTTAATACTATGAGAATAATATCACTCCGTTCTAAGGAAAATTTACTACCATCAGGATATGTTAATTTACTCAGAACTAAAATACATATACTCCAGCCAGCTATACTAATAAATTGATTCAGAAACTTGGGGAAAAATTTGGGTAAACGAGTGAACATTAAAAATAGGATAAAAAATCCTTGTAAAGCTAATTGCCACTTTTCAGGAGTTTCTTCTGTACTATTAATAATGTGTGATCGAAAATGTTGCAAAACTATAGCAAAAATGCCTAACAAAAATCCTCTTTTCAGTATAAAGAAAAATATTTGACTGTATCGCCACCCTTTATTTATTAATCTAGATAAAGCTAGGGGTATAGATGCTCCCATTGCAAATAAGAAAATTGGAAAAACAATATCTACCCAAGTTAATCCAGGAAGATGAGGATTAAATACATAATTTGGTGGTGGTGTTTGAGCATGATACATCCAAGCAGGTAATGTTCCATCACGAGGAATTATGCCAGATAATACCATCATTAAAATAGCAAATCCACGCAAAGCATCTAAAGCATCAGCACGTTTTATAGAGGTTGGTTGTTTTACCATTGCGATATTTTAGTGGTAGTTAGGAGTCAGAATTACTGGAGTTATCAAGCCAGAATATAAAGGATTTTAGCATTGCTGAATTAAGGTATGAAAGTAGGTTTATAGGGAATAGGGAAAACTTAATTGGGAACAGGGAACAGTTAATATTAACAAGTAGTTAAAACAATCCAAAATACAAAATACAAAATACAAAATACAAAATTATCAAATCATACACACAATCAGCAACGCCAGGATTTTTATTTTTAATAGATATCTCCAGAAAATAAACTTGCTCTTTATTTAACATAGGCTAGACTTGTAAAAGTCACTTACAAAATCATTTTTCGTATCTTAATTGCGAAAATATACTCCCTATTCCCTATTCCCTGTTCCCTGTTCCCTGTTCTCTACTATGTGCAAAAAGTCTATATCTTTATCTTTTTTTAGAGATGTCTAATGGCTATTAACTCTAATGAAATTTTTCACAACCTATTGAGGGTTGTTATATAGGAAATAGTTAGATTAAAATGTCAAAACATTGAATTAGAATACACTCGTTACTTGACATTATATTAATTATAAAACTTTAGGATCTAGTTAAGGAATGAGAATTAAATAAGATCCAAAGTTTTTATCTAAGAGTATTGCACTGAAATACTTCTGTGCAGGAAATCTAGAAGTTAATAAATCCTCATTCCTAATTTTTGCTAATTCTCTATTTCTAATCTTTTAAAGCTATACCCATAATGCTACCTCCACCTTTAGCTTTAGCTAGACGCATTGCTAAAGCAACTTCAGGTAATTTTTTACCAAATGAACATATCCTATAGTGCCAGTTAATCCAGTTTTTTATTTGTAAATTCTCTGTAAATCGTTTAGTAAACTTGCCTGATAAGGTGCTTTAAATAGAATATTATCTCCTTGGCGTAAAACTACTGTATAATTTAATTTTCCGAAAGTATTAAATTCTCTTATCGGCGGAAACTTGCGATATTTTATACTTACTCCTGCTTTTTCTAACTCATGGTAAAAAATACTAGCTTGCTTTTTTCTAGTACCTGGATCTTTAGAGAAATCTATTTCCAACGAATAAATATTTTCTATATCAAGCACATAAACAAAAATAGTAAGTATAGACTTAAGAGATGAAATACCACCTGTCAAGTCAATATAGTTTTGTGAATTATCAAGAGGGTTAACAATTTTTCGTAGTTGCTCTACAAGAGCCATAAATCTATCAACATTAGAATCTTCTATTTTTGTGACATGATGTACTAAACTTGTTGAAGAAATTTTCTAGTTGCTTAGAGCTTCTTGCCAAGCTACTGAAATTGTCAAAGCTTGTAATGATTACTCAGAATGAAAAATGTGTACTTGACGAAAAGTTAAATCGCTATTTTTGGTATCACTTCGTGCTTGAAGGGTAGCTCTAATAATAGCGTTAATCATTGCAGGAATGTTTGTATTTACTGCCAAAATTAGCTTGAATGATTTTTGATAAATGTTCACTTTTACTTTGTTTAATTTCCTACAATATAATTTATATAGTGGAGTTTAAATTTTATACTAAGTCCGGTTATGAAAAGATACTTTTCCAACTCTTTTCTAACTCTTCTGCCTTCCCCTCTTTATAAAGATACTAATTAAACAGAATTTGATATTATATAAAATCCGGTTATACAGTAATCGCAAAATTACTTCCTCTTAATACAGATATTCTATAGAATAAGAATTTAAAAATTCAATAGTTTAAATCCTTTCTTTACTTCTAAGTCCTGACTCCTGACTACTCAGCGATACGATAACTAATTACCCTGATTCTATTATTATTGCTCAATCAAACCTCCATTTTTTTATAAAAAAATTAGTTGCCAATAGAAAAATTTTCTACTAACAACTAACTATTAACTATTAGACTTATCTCAAAATTAAAAATCGAATCAATTATTATTCATAAATTATCAATTACCAAAAAGTAAGGTCTAAAGCTTCCCCTTTTAAGGGGATAAAAAAGCGGTCGAGAGATGGATGGATTACCGAATAATTAATAATTAATAGTTAATAATTAATAATTAAGAGTTGATAGTCAATTAATTATTCATTCAACAATTCACGCCTTGAAGCCTCCCCTTGGATAGGGGATAAATCAAAAATTTTCCTTTTAGTCAATCCTATCCGT
>NZ_JBNHEP010000260.1:0-18369 GCF_050015995.1 Dapis brunnea BLCC-M229
ACCTTAAATACTTCTTCATGGCCATCTTTAGCTTTTTTTTACAAACAGTCTCTGAATCTATTGAAGTATGGACCTAAGAAAACTGGAATAGCTTACTTCAATATCTCAAAAAAGTGCTTAATAATTTAGGAATAGAATATGTAATTAATTTTGCATGAGTACTTAACAATTATCAAATTCGTAAGACACACAATTTTTTTATTTGAAGGGAATAGGGAAGATAAACAAATAATGTACCTTATTAAAGAAATCAGAAGTCAGAAGTTAAATTTATAGTTTGGGATTCTCAGCACCAACTAAAATCAGGCTGATGTTTTATATATTTTTCTTAGCATTCATCCCCACCTCAAATATAGGTGTCCCGATTGTATTTTTTGGTGGGAACTTCTGCCGACATTTTTGTTAATATTAAGAACCGCTATATACAAAACATTCAGTCAGGTGATACTTCTGAATCCGGGATTCCTAATTTACAATTGCAATTAATGGTCACTAAAATCACCTCTTTTACTCACTACCTTTTTCCGGTCCGACAATTGAAATATAAGGTTCTATAAAATACTTATTGGCAACTTGTTGTGCTTCAGCACTCGTTACCATTGCCAGATTTTCCTGAAACTTACTGTCAAAATATATGCCCAAATTTAAGATTTCATACCATCCTAAAATTTGAGCGATTTGTGAATTTGTTTGTTTACCCAAAGCATACTGACCTAATAATTTGTTTTTGGAGACTTCTAACTCTTCTTCACTCAGTAAGTCAGTAACTAAGCGTTCTACTTCTAATTTTAATCCGGCCTGAGCGATCGCTGTATTTTCTGTTGCTGTACCTATATAAACTGTAAAGTTAGAGGTATAAAGACGAGTAGGATAAAATGCAGAAACGTCATAAGCTAAACCTCTTTTTTCTCTTAGTTCTACAAATAAACGACTTGATAAACCATTTCCTAAATAAGTATTAAGTAATTTCAGAGGAGCGTAGTCAGAACTATTAACGTTTGCTGCTAAATACCCAAGCATAATAATAGATTGTTGAGTTTCTTGGTATTTTTTTGCGGTGAAAGGTTGAGGAGTTATTGTTGGTAAATTTAAAGTTGGTAGGCGTGTTATTGGTGGTTGCCAATCTCCATAAGTTTGTTCAACTAAAGCGATGGCTTTTGTATTGCTAATTTTGCCTACTATAGATATCACTATATTATCTGGACGGAAGTAGATTTGATGAAATTTTTGAATGTCGTGGCGGGTGATTTGAGATACTGTATTTTCTGTGCCTAAACTTGATAAAGCATAAGGATGGTTTTGATACATCATCTCTCGTAATTTAGAGAATGCTACAGTAAAAGGTTGCTCTAGTTGAGAACGAATACTTTGAATAGTAATCCGTTTTTCTAATTCAATTTCTGTTTCTGGGAAGGAAGGATATCTGATTATTTCTCCTGATAATTGAAAGATATCATCAAAGTCTTCTGATACTGTTTTCATACTCAGCAAAAAATAATCTGCTGTTGTATCACTTCCTAGTCTTGCTCCTACTGATTCAATCTTATGAGCAATATCTAAAGAGGATAATTTTTCTGTTCCTTTTGTCAAAACTGCTGCTAATAAATGGGAGATTCCTGCTTGATTTTTGGCTTCATAACAACTACCTATTCGCAAGAATACTTTGGCTGACACAATATCAGCCACTGTATTTTCTGTTGTAATTACAACTATGCCATTCTTTAAAACTGTTCGATCTATATTTGTTTGATTAATCATTAATTTTTTAATTTTTATCGTAGTTGGGGGTTAGATAGGGGTAGATTCATTAATGAATAATGGATAATTATCTCAAGGAAAACTGTAACGGAATATGTATCAGGAAATCTCCTAGCACTTTTGTCTTAGTCGATTGGATCTGGCGCACTTGGAAGTGGCTCTGCATTCAGGGGGAAACCTCGCCATCCCAGCCTACTGGACTGTTTCATCTTAAATGTTGCAATAAAAAAGTGTCTGGAGATTGCTTCACTGTCGTTCGCAATAACAAATCTAATGCACTATTTTAGTTGAAACAGTCTACTAGAGTCTGCTCCGCAATTCAAGTCGGCGATAGCTGTTTCGCTGCGCGACATGAAAAACGTAGTTGTGCGCTAGCTAAACAACCGCTTTTTTTCCTATTACGGAGATGCAATAAAGCCGGATTGATTAATTATTAATTATCCATTATCCATCAGTTATTAACTATATCGTCTTGACAGGAAGAATTAGTATCAAGAAATTTACAGAAAATTAAAAGTATGGATAAATGCTAATCCGATAATCATAGCAATTTATTTATTCCTTCAAAACCTAAGAGCTGCCCACTAATAGCTGAATGCTTACGGAATAGAAGAGCTGTAGGCTTGGTAATATGGCAATATACAGTAGTATAAATAAGTTAGGCTAAAGTTATTTGTATATTTACTATTGAGTTATACTTTGATTGAGAAATAGCTTTTTGGATACTCCTTGTCTATTTAAAATACACTATTTCTTTTACACAAATACTGATTTTTTGAAACTGGTGTATTTAACAAGGACTTATACGATTTTTTTGCCCGTGCTAATTTTACAGCCTATTCCATGTTTATAAAGTACAGTAGAAGTCGTTGATAAAATAGTTTTTTAACTGCTTAGTATTGACTCTTATCAAGTGCAGTAGTCAGAAAAATATTCACCATCGCTTAAATACTAAAAGTAATGTACCACATTTACATGAAATATGCTGTAAGTATGATAGATAAGGCTAGGTTCAATAATTAATAATTAACAATTAATAATTAACAATTAATAATTAATAATTACCTCTTCTTTTTCTTATAAATAAGAGAATTGGGCTAAAAGGATTTTTTTTCTTCTCTTGGTCGATTGGAGGCCAGCGAGGAAACATCGCGATCCCTCGACCGCTTTTTCTCCATGAATGGAGAGGCTTTATAGCTGAATTTTTCGGTAATTATAATAAGTCCTGAACTTCGCAATTCCGACCCAGGAGGCAAGCTCAAAGCTGTTAAGGAAGTTCCTCCGCAGGAGGCTGGCTTTTAGCTCCGCATTCCGCAGGAAATTCTTATATGATTTCTATCTCTGCGCTTCTTAACTCCTACTGAAAAAACTTAATCGCGGGCATTAATACTAAATGGGTTCTATAAGTCATAAATTTCTCTTAATTTTTTACTTTTGACTTGTAACTTGTAATTTCCCTTCAACATCAATTTCTAAAGTTGTGTGAGGAAAATCTTTCTTTGTTAACTCCCTAATTAACTTAATACTTCGACCACGTTTATCGGGATAAGGGATACCCTTGCTATTCAAATGAACAGGCAAAATTTTCCCAGAAACAAAATCGCCTCTAGGATTAACATCTAACTCTAAAACCAAAGAATATCCCAACTTTCCTTTACTAGACAATGTACGATAACCCATAAAATTTCCCAAAGAATAAGCAATTAACTTTCCTTGATAAATTTCCATTGCTCTTGGTACATGAGGACCGTGAGCCAAAATTAAATCTGCACCCTCATCTATTAATTTATGGGCAAATAAAACTTTATTGCCTCGATTTTCACCAAAAAAATATTCAGTTTTATTCTTGACTCTTAATGCTCTAGTTCCTTCCGCACCTGCATGAACAGATATAACAACAATATCTGCATTTTTATCTGCTTCCTGCACAAGTTTCTTAGCAGAATCTAAATCAAGCATAGAATTATGATAACTATAATTACTAAAAGCAATAAACCCTATGTTAATTCCTTTGACTTTCCGATAAACAATTTCTCCCTTTTTGCCAACTGCTTCCATTCCTAAACTTTGAATATTGACAATAGTATCCTCAAAACCTTGCTTGAAAAAATCGAAAGAATGATTATTCGCCACACTTAATACATTAAAACCAGCATCTTTTAATAAATGCTTATAATCTGGTGGTGTTCTAAAAGCAAATACCCGACCACTCCCCATTCTTTTACGACTCTTTGGGTAACTTGTTAAAGTACTTTCAAAATTACCAAATACAATATCAGCATTTTGCAAAAGAGATTTTACTGATGCAAATAACTCTTGTTTTCTTGGGTGTAATTTATTTTTTGGATAATTAGTACCTGGAATAATATCACCCACTGCTTTAATAGTGATTCTAGTATCAGGATTTATAGGAGATTTAATTGATGATAAAAGAAACTCAGAAACCTCTGATAAATTAAGTTGATTTTGAGTGGGTGTGGCTTGAGGATTTTGTATGGTTTTGGGAGTAGGTATAGTTGCCGGAATTGACTGACTAACTTCTGCTACTGAGGTATTTTTTTGATATATTTTGGGTGTTGGATAAATATTTGAAATAATAGTGTTTAGCTTGTAAGTTTGAGACTTAACAATCACAGTGGATATTGGAACTAATGCTATACTAATCGCACTTGCTAATAGCCAAATAAATTTATTCTTTTTATGTGAATATTGCCTCTCAATATGGTGAGGAGAAAATAATTTTTTTCTAGCAGGTTGATTGAGATAAATAACAGAAGAATCTACTTCTTCTTTTGGTTTTGTCTGGATTATTTCCGAATTATGTAAAGTTGCTTTTTTAGGTAGGTAAGGTAGAGTCAGTGTAGAAGATTCTTGGGAATAGTTTGTGTTTTCTGGTTGCCACCAAATTGTCCCTACTCCCGCTGGATGGTATATTGTAGGTTGATGTAATTCAATTACTTCTGTCCACTCAGGGATTGTATGACCTAATCTTCGCCCATAAATATTGACAAAATCAATCGATGGTACTTTGAGAGATTTCATTCCTTGATGAATTACTCTAATACAAGTTTGCCGATCTGGTAGTTCAGAGGCTTCTAGTAAAAGATGCAGATTGTTTTTCTGAATATTAGCCCTAGCTTTAACTCCTATATTGTTTAATTTTTGGTCGATCAGAAATGCGATAGCTACAGGTTCTCCTTGTTTTGCTTGTCTTAATACTTCTTCCTGACTCACTATGATTTTCCTCACACGAAATATTGGCTCAATTTAATCATATTACTTTGTATAGTTTATGAGGCAAATAGCAGTTTATCCCAATCCCAATGATTGGTACCAAATCCATATCTAGCTAAATCAATAATTGATGGAAGATAGACTATATTTACCCAATGGTTAAAATATTTTGGCTACTTATAGGTATGGAAAGATAGTAATAGCAGTACCTTTAGTTTAGTTAGAGAAATTCTGCTATGGGCAGTAATGTATAAAAAAACAATAATCCCCGCGACTAAAAGCCAGGGAGTGTTAGATGGTTAGTTTAAGATATCTGATAATTGCAGTTTCAGGAGATGAAAATTATGGAAAATCGATTGCTGATAACTGGGGGTGCTGGGTTTATTGGTTCTAACTTTACCCATTATTGGTGTGAGACATATCCTAATCACCGAGTGATTGTGTTAGATGCTCTAACTTATGCGGGTAATAAGGAAACTTTAGCTGATTTACAAGACAGACCAAATTTTCGTTTTGTCCAAGGGGATATTTGCGATCGCTCTTTAGTAGATAGCTTACTCCAGGAAGAGGATATAGATACAATAGCCCACTTTGCAGCAGAATCTCATGTAGATAGGTCTATATTAGGACCAGCAGCTTTTGTTCAAACTAATGTTGTGGGTACCTTTACTCTATTAGAGGCATTCAGAAGTTATTATCCAACTCTTACTCAAAATCCCGATCGTAAATGTATATTTCTCCATGTATCAACTGATGAAGTCTATGGTAGCTTAAGTCCTGAAGACCCAGCTTTTACAGAAACTACACCTTATGCTCCAAATAGTCCTTACTCTGCTTCTAAAGCAGGAAGTGACCATCTTGCTAGAGCATATTATCATACTTATGGTTTGCCAACTATTATTACTAATTGTTCTAATAACTACGGACCGTATCATTTTCCTGAGAAGTTAATTCCTCTAATGTGTATCAATATGTTATTAGGGAAACAATTACCAGTTTATGGAGATGGGCAGAATATTCGAGATTGGTTATATGTAATAGATCATTGTCGGGCTTTAGATACAGTAATTCATAAAGGTCAGCCAGGAGAAACTTATAACGTTGGTGGAAATAATGAGGTAAAAAATATTGATTTAGTGCGAATTTTGTGTCAAATTATGGATGAGTTGGCGAATGATTTACCTGTACAACCTTGTGAAAAATTAATTACTTTTGTCAAGGATAGACCAGGGCATGATCGACGTTATGCTATTGATGCGACAAAGATTAAAACTGAGTTAGGTTGGCAACCTTCGGTAACTGTTGAAGAAGGGTTACGTCAAACTGTGGAATGGTTTTTGAATAACCGAGATTGGTGGGAGCCATTATTATCTGAAGAGTATCAGGCTTACTATAAACAAGTTTATGCAAGTTATTAAAGAAGAAATAAGAGAAATAAAAAAGATTGGCATTGAGTACCTAAACAAAATTATTTACTTATTCTAATTTTATGGGATATATTAGAAGACAAATAATTCAGTTTGTATAAATATGTAATTATAGCAGTTTTCATGTTTCATAGAATACAGAGATTTTAGCTTAAAGATAAAAAGCAAAAGGGAGAGGGGAGAAATTTTTTAGTCTACCTTTGTGAAAATCGCTATAATTTTGTATACCTGCTTAGTAAGTAAGTAATAAGTAAGAATTCAGCTACTAGCTGTCAGCTCTCAAAAATGATATCCCAACCTTAAGTAGGGAGTTTAAATTAATATAGACTTTAAAGTCGGCTTTTGTAGTCAGGTTTAATTCTGACTTAATTAATAAAGCTTTTAAGTAGTTGAGCATAAATAAAGGTAAAATATCAAAGTATTATTATAACCTGAAAATGCTAACAATGTCTTATCCTCTTTGATTAAGAGAACTTACATAGTACTACTAACATAGTACTACTATATGTAGTGTATTTCTGGTGATTATTTCAGATTTTTCCATTACAATTAGTGCATTTGCGTAAGTCCTGATTAAATAAAATTAATCAAAAATTAGATAACCAAAATAATTGCTATTTAGTCGTTTAATTATGCCGACCTACTGATATAAAACTAAAAAAGAGCTGATAGCTGATAGCTGATGACTAAATGCTTACAATAATAACTTATTCCAATTTACTTTTTTTCTCTTGCTAAAAACTCCTCATACCCTATTCCCTATTCTATGAAACAAATTGCTTTGATAACAACAGTATTAATGACTTCAACCTTAACAATATATCCTATAGAGGTTTTATCCCAAAATGCTCCTAGCTATGTACCTGGATATTGGCAACCAGAAGCTCAAGCAGCAGATCCAAAAAAGCCAATTATCCTCAAGATTTTAAATCAAACTGGAACAACTCTTAGCTATAACTTAGTACCTGAAGCAGAAAGACTTTTACCAGCAGGAAGAAGTATAAATGTTAGAGTTGACTTGTCAAGCATACCTGGTGGTTATGGCACAGTAAATATATACAATGAAAGTCTACTTACTTATGAATATAGTGCAGAGGATAATGTAGTTACTATTAGAGTTAAACCAGGTTCAGAAGCAACCGACCATAAATCAGTCTATATTTCTCCCACTGGCAGAATTTACTCTTTTTAACCACTAATTGGAGGCCAGGTCGTCACAAGAAAAACTATCACAGTGGTGAGCGCTAAAACTCCTTGAATTATATTTCCCACAACCGTGCCGACTACAATACCTATTCCAGCTCTTACAGATATCTTAGCCCTCTGAGCAAATTCCAAATCTTTCCGATATAAAAATTCTCCGACAACTGCTCCGAAAAAAGGTCCGATTAACATCCCCACTAAAGGTCCGCCAAAAGGTAAAGCTGGTAAGAGACCAAAAAATCCTAACCCAAAGCCCACCAAACAACCTATTTGTCCCCATTTACTAGCACCTGACTGTTTTGCTCCCCAATAAGTAGCCAGAAAATCTATCAAAATACTCAATAGTAAAACTAGGATAGCTATTCCTAGAGCAAAACCCATGCCACTAAAACCATGAATAAAACCCCAGACTAAAATTGCTGTCAAAATTAAACTAGAACCGGGTAACCCTGGAATTACAGCACCAGCGACACCGACTAACATAACTATTAAAAGGAGCCAATAAATAATTACCATATTGAAATCAAAAATATAGATAAAAAGTCTAAAACTATTACCCCTATTCCCTTTTTTCAGAATATTTTATATGATGTCTCTTTGAATACCCACAATAAAAAATTTAGGGAATAGGGAGTAGGGGTTAGGGAGTAGGGAGTAGAGAACAAGGAGAAATTTGAAAAGTATTCTTGCTTCAACAGCTATATAATTTTTATTATGGCGTTCTTAATGGGACTTGATATTACTATAAGTCAAATAGGAATGCTATATATAGAAAGCTAAATCATTTCCTGTTCTCTGGAGGCAACCCTATAATTTTTTTGATAGGGTATCTGTCAATTTATCTGCTATTCCTGAAATCCAATTTTCATCTTGTTTAGTGTAACTGCGAGGTGCATTTGCCCCCAAAATTATTACACCATTATTGCCAATAGGTTGACAAATTACACCTTGAGTATTTTCTGGTAAATAATTAAACTCAATGCGACCTGGATAAACTTTTAAATCTACTAAATAAATGGGTTTTTGTTTCTCTAAAACTCGCTGTAAAATAGCTCCTGGTTTTATTTGTGATTCAGATGGTAAAATTCCTCTTCTTAATAAGACTTGGCCTTGATACCAGATAATAACAGTTTTAGTAACTGTATTAGTTAATAGTAAACTAGAAGCCCAAGCCAGTTCAGTTTTGACTATCTCTGATAATTCTGGCAATAATTCAAATCCTGATTCACCAATTAATTTAACAGTATCAGGAGAGCGTGGTTGTATTTGTTGCCAAAGTAAACCAGTCAAAATTAAAAAAGCACTTAAAATTACTCCTACTACATCGGAACGAGCTTGAGAAGCTAAAAGATTAGGGGTGAAAAATCTATTAATCATTAGTAAAGTTCCACCTAATCCTCCTGCTATTATAGGGAGAATTCGTAAGACTTGATTTTGGTCTGATTGAGTCATATTTTCAGGAATAAGAAAGAAGCTGGAAGGAAGAAAAAGGAAGGTCAGAACTTATACCATTTCTATATGAAGTTGGGGTTAATTAGGGTTTGCTGAAAAAGTATGAGTGGTATGGGTAGTCCTCAGTCCTCAGGAGACAGGAGACAGGAGAAATGGGAATGAGCGAGGAGGTAGGAGTAAGAATTTTCAGAGTGATTTTTCTGCTGTTGTCTGCCTAAAATACGCTCCATGCATGAGGGTTTTAGACTGAAACAGGCGCACTTTTTTCGACCCCAAAAAGGCACTTTTCTTTATATTTGAATGGTTTTAGATTTAATCAGCAAGCCCTAATTAAAGATAACAACTGTCAGAAAAATTCAGGTCTGGGTAAGAACTATTACAGCCTATTCCATGTAAGTGTGGTACAGTGATTCTAGTAGATTTGATTAAAGACATGAAAACTTTATTCTATACTTCAAAAACTATTTAAAAATTTAGTGTCACTGTACCTCATCAACCTGGAATCCGCTGTAAGTGCATTGTTACAGAGAAATGGTATTACAATCTTTTTTTGTTATAAAAATTATATTTAGTGTGCTATTAGTTATAAAGGGTGCATCTCAGCTTGGCAATAAGTAAAAAGACTCAGGGAATCAAGAGGCAAAAGCACTATTGAGATCGGCACACTGATACTTGAGTAGATTGGGAACATTTTCTAGTAACTATTCTCTACCAGGGAGCTTGACCTGTAACTCAATCTGCTGCTCATATTTAATATTGAGTAAAATTACTCATTGCTTAATTGAGATACAACCGTTATAAATCTGTTCGGCTTTGTGGCATGAAAGTTACGATATATATCACTTTTATTTTTTTGCTGGTCGGCATTCCCATAGGACACCTTTCATGTCGGCGACAGCCATTTCGCTGCGGGTCTTCTGCCGACATTAAGATAAATTTTAGATACTGAAGAGCTGAATCTCTAACTACTAATAATTAGCTAACTTTTGAATGCAATGAATTTAAGTATATTTCAACCAACTTCACCAGGTTCAGTAATGCGTTGGAATAAATAACCAGTACCTCGTGCAGTTAAAATCAATTCTGGATTACTTGGATCTTCTTCCAATTTAGCCCTGAGCCGGGAAATATGAACATCAACTACTCGCGTATCTACATGACGCTCTGGAGTATAACCCCAAACTTCCTGCAAAATTTCAGAACGAGAAAAAGGCTCTCCAGAACGACTTACTAATAACTCCAACAAACTAAACTCCATACCAGTAAGTCTAATCCTTTCATCACCTTTATAAACCTGACGCTTATTAGTATCTATTCTAATACTACTGACTTGAATAACACCAGAACTAGGAATACCATTAACCCCGTTTTTATCCACCCGACGTAATACAGAACGAATTCTTGCTTCTAATTCTTTTGGAGAAAAAGGCTTCACTACATAATCATCAGCACCTAACTCTAAACCTGTGATTCTATCTGCAACATCTCCCAAAGCAGTTAGCATAATTATGGGAATATCTGACTCTTTCCGCAATTCTTGACAAACACCATAACCATCTAATTTAGGCATCATCACATCTAATACCACCAAATCTGGCTCTGTCTTGTGAAAAGTCTCCAAAGCTTCTTCCCCATCAGCAGCCGTAACAACGTCATAGCCAATCATTGACAGTCGAGTTTCTAAAATACGACGGATACTTGCCTCATCATCAACAACTAAAATTTTTTCTTTATGATTTTCCAATTTTTCTAAATCTCCTTAACTAAGCTTTATGATTATATTAATTTTTTTAACTCTATCATCAAAATAACAACAGAAATTACCATTGTTTACTATTCCTAACCTTAGAATTAGTTAAACTTTAGGATTTTTTTATTTGCTGGTGAATATTAACTTATTTTAAGAAATGCCAAAACAGAAAACAAAGTATGTATGTAGAGAATGTGGGCAGGAGTACGCCCAATCCTACGGCCAATGTAGAAACTGTAAAAGTTGGGGTTCAATAGAGGAAATAGTAGAACAATCAACTACTACTACTCTACAAAGGCTAGGTCTGACTGATATTGGCAGGGCTGCTCAACCATCTGAATCTAATAAATCTTCTGGTCAGCCAAGAGCATCTTTTTTATTATCTCAGATTTCTGACCAAGCTTTGTCTAGGATGCCTTCTGGGTTTGAAGAGTTAGACAGGGTACTTGGTGGTGGAATTGTTCCTGGTTCCTTGGTGTTGATTGGTGGAGAACCTGGTTTAGAATTAGTTAAACTTTAGGATTTTTGATATTTGCTGGTGCATATTAACTTATTTTAAGAAATGCCAAAACAGAAAACAAAGTATGTATGTAGAGAATGTGGGCAGGAGTACGCCCAATCCTACGGCCAATGTAGAAACTGTAAAAGTTGGGGTTCAATAGAGGAAATAGTAGAACAATCAACTACTACTACTCTACAAAGGCTAGGTCTGACTGATATTGGCAGGGCTGCTCAACCATCTGAATCTAATAAATCTTCTGGTCAGCCAAGAGCATCTTTTTTATTATCTCAGATTTCTGACCAAGCTTTGTCTAGGATGCCTTCTGGGTTTGAAGAGTTAGACAGGGTACTTGGTGGTGGAATTGTTCCTGGTTCCTTGGTGTTGATTGGTGGAGAACCTGGTTTAGAATTAGTTAAACTTTAGGATTTTTGATATTTGCTGGTGCATATTAACTTATTTTAAGAAATGCCAAAACAGAAAACAAAGTATGTATGTAGAGAATGTGGGCAGGAGTACGCCCAATCCTACGGCCAATGTAGAAACTGTAAAAGTTGGGGTTCAATAGAGGAAATAGTAGAACAATCAACTACTACTACTCTACAAAGGCTAGGTCTGACTGATATTGGCAGGGCTGCTCAACCATCTGAATCTAATAAATCTTCTGGTCAGCCAAGAGCATCTTTTTTATTATCTCAGATTTCTGACCAAGCTTTGTCTAGGATGCCTTCTGGGTTTGAAGAGTTAGACAGGGTACTTGGTGGTGGAATTGTTCCTGGTTCCTTGGTGTTGATTGGTGGAGAACCTGGTATTGGTAAATCTACCCTTTTGTTACAGGTGGCTAATCAGTTGTCTGATAGATGTCGGGTTTTGTATGTGTCGGCGGAAGAGTCTGGACAACAGGTGAAATTACGTTCCCAACGTTTAATTGTTAATCTCAATGAAGTAGAAGTGGAGGATAAGGAGAATGTTTCAAATGTTGAGATGGATGAGGATTTATCCTCTAATGAAAATCAAGAAAATAATGCCAATTCTGAATCTATAAAAGATTCTGCTACAAATTCTCAGGAAAATTTATTTTTATTGCCAGAAACAGATTTAGAAGTAATTTTGAGAGAGTTGGAATCTCTCAAACCATATTTAGCAGTAATTGACAGTATTCAAACTATTTATTTTGCTTCTTTAACTTCCGCTCCAGGTTCGGTTGCTCAAGTTCGGGAATGTACTTCCGCTTTGATGCAAGTGGCAAAACGGGAAAATATTACCTTATTAATAGTCGGTCATGTAACTAAAGATGGTGCTTTGGCAGGTCCGCGTGTTTTGGAACATTTGGTAGATACGGTTTTATATTTTGAGGGCGATCGCTTTGCCTCCCACCGTTTGTTGCGCTCTATGAAAAATCGTTTTGGTGCTACTCACGAAATAGGAGTATTTGAAATGGTGGCTAATGGTTTAAAAGAAATATTAAATCCATCAGAATTATTTCTCGGAAGTAGGGATGAGTATTCTTCTGGAACTTCTACAGTTGTCTCAATGGAAGGTACCCGCCCTATAGTTGTAGAAATTCAAGCTTTAGTAAGTCCGGCAAGTCATGGTTCCCCTCGACGTTCTACTACTGGAATTGATAGTAGTAGGTTACAACAAATTTTGGCAGTGTTGGAAAAACGGGTAGGCATTCCTTTATCAAAATTGGATACTTATATGGCAACCGTCGGAGGTTTAAGTGTGGAAGAACCCGCAGCAGACTTGGGAATAGCTATTGCTGTTGTAGCTAGTTTTCGCGATCGCGTAGTTGACCCCCGAACTGTTTTGCTAGGAGAGGTAGGGTTGGGTGGGCAAGTCCGACCTGTCTCTCAGTTGGAGTTGAGATTAAGGGAAGCTGCCAAGTTAGGTTTTAAAAGGGCTATTATTCCCAAAGGTCAACAACCGCCAGATTTAGGAATGCGTATTTTGCCTATCGCTAAGGTGATAGATGCGATTATTGCTTCTATTCCAGCGCAACCTCCAACTATGGGGAGTTGAGATTTTTTTGTTAAAAGTTATTAGCTAGGAAGTTAAGTTTCCTGGCTGTTTTTTTGCTAACTTTTAATTTTCAGCGATTCCAATGTTAATAGATGGACTAAACAAATTGAATAGATTCTGGAACGGCTCCATTATAAAAAGTATGATAGTCCGTAACTGTTCCACGGGCATCAACTTTTTTCCCAAAAGTTTTCTGAGAAATAGGTAGTAAAACATTTAGTCCCCCAAGAGGTTTGTAGTCAATATAGTTGTGGAGCGACTGTGTGGATTGAGACTTTAGCGACAGTAACAGTATTTAATTTTGATGGTACGGTGCAGCGGGTTGATAGTAAATGGGTTTGGGAAGAAAAGGAAATGTGGAAAATTAATAAGAAGAGTATTGAGGAATTAATTAGGGTTTGCTAATTAACTCTCAAGCCATCTACAGATAAATGCTTGAACTCAGTCAGGGATTAATTCTAACTTCTGACTTGTGCGTAGTGCCGTACTATAAATTTTCCAGAAACTGCTAATGTTCTTGGGTTCAATACCTTGCGGCAAAACTAACAAAACTTTCTGTATCTGACCATCAAGCAAAGCTTTTACATCTAAGCACAAACCTGAAAAATTGTAACTCTTGAGATAACCTGCTTCATCAGGCTTTTGCCGATGATATTCTCCTTCCTGAAAAATAAACCAGTGAAATTCTTTCTCCTGAACTACCCAAACCAAGTTTAATAAAATATAAACCTTGTAGAGATGATGTTAATTTATAAAAATTTCCTTCTTTAATAAAGTCGAGATAATTTATCAAAATTATTCAATAACTTTTCTGACATACTTCATTTTCTAGTTGTTTATTAATTCTCAGCATAATCAGGAAATTATGAACGCCAACTAGGAATAACTGTCAATGATTGAAAAACCTCTAAAGCTTTTTTTCCTGACTTCTGATAAATCAACACAAAATCATATTTAAGACTGCCACTTCTATTATCTTGCTACTACTGAATTAGAAGAATATTTCATGGGAAAATAACCTCGAAAATTAATGTCTGGTGCAGATAACATTATTTGATTCAGAAAATTCCAACTTTCTCTATCTTTGGAATTAAAAAATCAAGCCAAAATACCTCCTGATTTTAAAATTCTGGAAGCATTATCAACAAAAATCCCCATTTCGTTGATATAAATTTTTCTATCTTTACCTCTAATTACAGCATTTGAAATAACTATTTAATCCGAAAAATTTGGCTTTTTACCAATCAGAGAATTCCACATTTCACTCAACCCTAAATAAGGAATGTGATCGCTATGAGGAGGATCTGCTACAATCAATGAAATAATTTCATTTTCCGTTGTTAATGATTCAATCAAAAATGAAAGACATTCTATTGTTTTTTTTCCCAATATTTATGAAATGCCGCAAGTCCCTTGTCACCTTTAGGAGTTAATAAATTTTCTATATTTGTTGAATTAAAATTGAATAAACTTAGTTGTTTTGGCAGATTATTTTTATCTGTCATTATGTTTAATTATAGTTGTGACTTTTGACTTCCTTCTGAGTTCGTTAAGGGCATTGATAATCTGGTAATTAATCTTCATTATTATGAAACTCATATCTATAGTTTTTTCTTAGAATACTATATAAATTTCTGAAATTTCAAATCAAACAATTACCAATTCACCAACACCCAAAAACTCTAACTAAACAGCTTTCCCAGAACTAACTTCTGACTCCAAATTAAACAAAAGTTGTAAAGTCTCCATGGCATGACGCCTCGCCTCAATATCCTGTTGCGCCCTTAACTGTACCATTGGGTCGTGCAAAATTTTATTCACAATACCCCTAGTCAAAGCCTCAATTACCTCTTGATGTTTTTCCGCAAATTCCGACCCCAACCTAGACAAAGCCTTTTCCAATTCCTGCTCCCTAATAGTCTCTATTTTTTGTCGTAAAGAATTAATAGTCGGAACCGTTTCTAAACTTTTCCACCACACATCAAAAGCTTCCACTTCTTCCTCCAATAAAACCTCAGCTTCCATAGCCATTTGCCGACGACTTTCTTGATTTTGAGCAACAACCGCCTTTAAATCATCCACATTAAAACAACGAACATTAGGCAACTCACTCACATCAGTAGCAATATTACGAGGTACAGAAATATCCACCAACATTACAGATTTTAAAGGATCTAAAATAACCTCTAATTTAGCCTTATCCAAAATCGGTTCAGTTGCACCAGTGCTAGTAAAAACCAAGTCAGAATCAGCAATAACCTGACCCATTTCCGACATAGAATAAACACTTATATCCGCATCCTTAAAACTATTTGCTAAATCCTGAGCCCTTCCCACAGAACGATTAATAATTGATATCTTATTTGCACCTTTACCCAATAAATGTTGCACCAGTAATTTTGACATTTTACCAGCACCAACAATAGCCACTCGATAATTAGATAAATCCTCCAATTTCATCTGAGCTAATTCCACAGCCGCCGAACTAATAGAAACAGCACCAGTACCAATACTTGTTTCTGTCCGAACCCTTTTTCCAGCAGTTACAGCTTGCTTAAATAAACGGTTAAGAATCCTCCCAATACCTTTATATTGTTGTCCGAGTTTATGAGTCTGTTTAACCTGAGCTAAAATTTGCCCTTCACCTAATACCAAACTATCTAATCCAGCAGCAACTCGCATCAAGTGCATAATAGAATCTTCATGAAGTAGCATAAATAAGTGAGGGCGAAGCTGATTTAAAGGTATTTTACTAGAGTCAGAAAGAAACTGAGTTACTTCTCGAATACCAGGCTGCATTTCATTAGTAACTACATAAATTTCTAAACGATTACAGGTACTAAGAATTCCTACTTCTTGGGTATAAGTTCCACTGCACAATTGAGTAATTGCATTTTGTATTTCTGTTTCTGGAATACTTAATTTTTCTCGAACTTCGACTGGAGCTGTTTTGTGGCTAAGTCCTATTACTGCGATATTCATATAATTTTTATTTTGTTAATCTTTTTGTTCTTTTTGATTCAAATTCTGTTCTTAAGAGCGGAGTTTTCAAGGATGAATTAGGAAAAATTTATATCGCTTGGCACCGATTATAATTTACTCAAAAAAAATGAGGCAGATTTTATCAGATATTAGGTATCTGCTATCAGTCATCAGTCATCAGTAAACAGTTAATGTTTTTAACAGGTTTGTTTAAAACCTCCACTATATTTTTTCAATTACTGGTGTGCTTTGGCAGATGGTAAATCCACCACCATAAACTTTAACTTTGATAAATTTTAACTGTTAACTGTTTGATAAATGGTTAAAATTTTTGAACCTAAATATTTAACTTAAAACCCACCCCAAACACTAATAATTCCTAAACCATCAGAATTGAGATTAGGAATTAATTATGACCAAAAAACTAGGTCAATAGCCTGTCTTTTTAAGGGGATGAAAAAAATCAACTTTAGTATTTCAAGCCTCTGGCTTCAGTTAGAGGTAATATTTTGCTACAGCACAACTCCGTTAAAGCTACCTAATATGTTTGCCTAGGATTCCTGAAGGAAAAAAGGGAGTTCCTCCAGGAGGCTAACTGTTAACGCAGTTCCTCCGTAGGAGGCTAACTGATGACTGAAATGACCTAATGTACTGTTATGTTGTAGGTCATTTTAGTTTGGATATTCTCTAAATTTATCCAATACTATTTCTATTTCAGTTCCAGTGTTTTTGATTCTCCAAACATATGTACAGTATCTACGAAGCGAGCAGTTTTTGACTGAGAAGAAATAACTAAACTTTGGGTACGAGCACCATGAGGGAAGAAACGTACTCCTTCCATCAGAGTGCCAGGAGTAATACCGCAAGCTGCAAATAGCACTGTTTCTCCAGAAGCTAACTCTTCAGCGTTATAAACTTTGTCTGGATCTTCAACACCCATATCCTTGAGTCGCTTCATGTTATCTTCTTTGCTTTCTCCAATCAAACCAGTTTTGACAATAGCTGGGTCATAAATCAGTTGTCCTTGGAAATGGCCTCCTAAAGCACGCATAGCTGCTGCAGAAATTACTCCCTCTGGGGCTGCACCAATACCCATCAAAGCATGGATATTTGTACCAGAAAATGCACAGGAAATTGCTGCAGAAACGTCACCATCACTAATGAGACGAACTCTGGCACCTGCTTGACGAATTTCATTAATTAGGTCTTTATGACGGGGGCGATCCATGACTACAACTACTAATTCCTCAACAGCACGTTCCATGCAGTCTGAAATAATCTTGAGGTTTTCGGTGGCAGATTTGTTTATATCTACATGATTTTTAGCTACTGCTGGTGCAGCTAATTTTTTCATATAGACATCTGGTGCTGCTAATAGACCACCTTTCTCAGAAATAGCTAATACTGCCATAGAACCATTTTGACCATAGGCAACTAGGTTTGTACCTTCGCAAGGGTCAACTGCTATGTCAATCTCGACTAGCTGTTGTATGTCACAGACCTTTTCAGCATCAGGCTGAGTACAAATTCCTACTTCTTCGCCAATGTAGAGCATGGGGGCTTCATCTCGCTCCCCTTCTCCAATCACGATGCGGCCTCGCATATGAATTTTGTTCATGCGTTCCCGCATAGCTTCTACAGCTACTTCGTCTGCAGTATTTTTCTCTCCTTTTCCCATCCAACGAGCAGAGGCGATTGCTGCTTGCTCTACTACTTCGATAATTTCTAAACCAATTACGTTATCCATGAATTTTTATTCTCCCTACTGTTGAGGAAAACTTTTTTGTTTAGTTCTCCCAGTCTTAAAGTCTATCAGAGGCAGGGATCGGGTTAGGACTTTGTGGGGGGTGAGTTTATGTAAAGTTTTATTACCTCAGCCAAAAGTTAACTGGATTTAGTTAAGTCAAAAGTCAAAAGCCAAAAGTCAAAAGTGTTGCTTGATTGATGAATCTCTTGGATCTGATTGTTTTCTCCTTCTTAAAATTAATACCTCAGCCAAAAGTTAACTGGATTTAGTTAAGTCAAAAGTCAAAAGCCAAAAG
>NZ_JBNHEP010000260.1:18469-22724 GCF_050015995.1 Dapis brunnea BLCC-M229
TCAAAAGTATTTTGCTTGATTAATGAATCTCTTGGATTTGACTGTTTTCTCCTTCTTAAAATTAATACCTTAGCTAGAAGTTAACTGTTTTAGTTAAGTCAAAAGTCAAAAGCCAAAAGTCAAAAGTATTTTGCTTGATTGATGAATCTCTTGGATCTGACTGTTTTCTCCTTCCTTAAAATTAATACCTATCTAAATGCTTTTTTGTAGGAGTTCAATGGTAAAAAATGAAAAGATGTTGACCTCTCCCCGGCTTAAAAGCGCAGGGATTCTAAGCTGTTGCTACACAGGAGGTATTAGCCGTCCTGCGCACGCTTTTTAGCTTTGGTTTCCCAGAGCCTAAACCTGGTAGCAAGGGTCAAAACTTGCCTACAGACCTTGACTAGGTTTATACCTAATTGTGTCTCTACTTTACGAAGTATATTCGCTGCACCATTTAAATCAGCATTAACTAACAAACCTTTACCTGTTTGGTACATCCCACGTTTAACTCTTTTCCCTGATGCTTTCCACCCTTCAGGTTTCTCGCCGAAAGTAGGCAGAAAATCCCCATCTAAAAAACTAGCTTTACTGGTATATGACTCTTCTGTTTCCACAAATTTAATCTTGTGTTCTAAGCACAATTGTTTGACTCGTTCTTTAAGTTTAGCTGTGGGTATTTGTACAAATGATTGAGTCACTTGGCCTAAATTTGCCTCTTGCCTTTGTCCTTGATTCCATCCAAAAACTACCGTACCAATTTGATGTTTAATACAGTGGTTAACAACCAACCTTGCAGCTTTATTAACTGCATCTCTCATTTGGCGGTTACGTTTTTCTGTGATGTGGGCTAATTGCTCATCCCAATAACCTTGTGGCTTACCTTCTTTCAAAGTAGAAACTCGTTTGTTATACCACTGATTCAGGCTTTTCACCTTGCATCCATCAATAATCAAGCTAGTACCAACGTTAGAAACGCAACTTAACCAATTATTAATACCAGGGTCGATTCCCAAAACATTTTTAGGATTTAATTCATGTTGAGGTGCAACCTCTTTGTTGTAGACAAACTCAACATAGAAACATTGATTACGCGGTAGTATCCGCAATTCTTTGAGAACTACAAACTGTAGATTAGATGGCATTGGTATTAAAAAGCTGTCTAATTTAAACCATCGTTTTATGGTTGTTCCCAGAGGAATTCTGATTTGATTCCCAACAAGTCTTAAAGCTTGTTTGGGATATGTCACTATTGCCAAACCATCTTTTTTTCGGTATTTAGGAATCCTTGGTTGAAAATGCAGATTACCCTTAATGTATTTTTTGTTTAACTCTTTAAATGATTTAAAAGATTCCGCAACAGACCTTAATATTTGCTGTGCTGCCTGGGAATATAAAGCTTGATAATGTTTATTTGATTTGTACTCTTTTTCTAAGTCATACTTGCCAATTATTTTTTTTGATTTGAAAAATAATTGGCGACCATAATAAATACCACAATTGCTTAGTTTGTGAGATTCAGAACAAATAAACTCAAGTATTGCAATTAATTCTTTGTCAGGGTTAATTAAATTTTGTTGACATCCATAACTAGACATTCTGTGATTATCACCTCCATGAAATCTGCAATATATGAGTATACTAATAGATTATAAAACATCAAAAATGCCTTTAAGCAAAAAGCATCAATTAGGATTCACTTACATTCTGAAAAAAATCCCTAACAAGTATTGTTTGTTTTAAAACTGATGAAGATTTAGCTAAACAATTAAAATCTGTCCCAGATTGGCCAGAAAAACTCAGGCAAGTATGACCATATTTAATTAAAAACTGGACAGCACCTTTAAACCTGCCGTGTCCGTTTTCATCCCCTCTCTAAAGAGCAGAGGCTTTCAACGTCCCGTTGATTTTTGGTAATTTTGTAAAATGAATGGCAATAATAGAAAATCTTTATTGAAAAGTTTTAGTAAATCTGGAATGGAAAAAACGTGAGTAGTAGCAATGTTATTGTGATTAATGATTCTGAGTTTGAAGCTCAAGTCCTCAAGTCAGAAAAGCCTGTATTGGCTTATTTTTGGGCTACTTGGTGTGGTCCATGCAGATTAGTAGCCCCTTCAGTGGAAAAGGTGGCCACTGAGTATAGCGATCGCCTAAAAGTGGTAAAAATGGAAGTCGGTCCTAACCCTGAAACTGTGAAACAGTATAAGGTGGAAGGACTTCCTGCACTTAGACTGTTTCGGAATGAAGAATTGTTACTCTCTCATGAAGGGAGCATTACACAGAAAAAGTTAGTTGAGATTTTAGAATCTCATCTCGCATGAAGTAGATATCTTTAAGCTCTATAAAATTAAGTTAGGTCAGCATAAATCAAGTGTAGGGACGATATAGTAGACTAAATTGCACTTATGTCAAGCCTTCTGGTTGAACCTGCCCCTACAATTTTTCCAACATTTAATTAGACTTAGCTACTTACTTAAGATATCTGAGAAAAGTTTCCCAACTCATCTACAAAGATTAGGCGAGTCATCAGTTATTGATTAAAACCTGTCCTGATTTTTTTAGGGGCAGGTTTAGTTTTGATATTTTCCCGACGCTGCTGTCCCGAAAGCCTTGACAAATTAGGGATGGTAGGAGGGGTTTAATCGAAAGCTTTGATATAGCGCTACGCTTAAGTCAAAAATAATCCCTGACTTAGTTTGAGCATTTATAAGTGTCCTAACCGTAATGCGTAGTGCTATAAATTAGCAATTTATTCCTCGGCAATAGAATTCAGAATTTAGAATTAATTAATTAACCAGTTCGCCCATTCTACATTCTTGAAAAATGCAGTTATCAAAACGTTTAGAACCTCTCAGCTTTAATGTCTTTGCTGATATGGATCGGGCTAAGGCAAGGGCTAAGGCAGCAGGACAAGATTTAATAGATTTGTCTCTGGGTTCTTCTGACTTACCAGCGCCTTCCCATGCTTTAGAAGCGATCGCTGAATCTCTACAAGATTCTTCTACTCATGGTTATTCATTATTTTCTAACACTGGAGCTTTTCGGCAGGCAGCAGCTCAGTGGTATAATAATAAATTTGGCATTTCTGTAGATCCGGAAACTGAAGTTTTAGCTTTAATTGGTTCCCAGGAGGGTACGGCTCATTTACCTTTGGCTGTGCTGAATCCTGGGGATTTTGCTTTGTTGCAAGACCCTGGTTATCCTTCTCATGGTGGTGGGGTTTATTTGGCGGGGGGTCAGGTTTACCCCATGGCTTTATTGGCAGAAAATAAGTTTTTGCCTGTTTTGGGAGATATTCCTGAATCTGTCTTGGCTCAGGCAAAGATGATGGTTTTGAGTTATCCTCATAATCCGACGACGGCGATCGCTCCTTTATCTTTTTTGGAAGAGGCTGTCGCTTTTTGCCAAAAACATAATTTGGTCTTGGTTCACGATGCTCCTTATTTGGATTTTGTTTTCGATTCATTTTCTGAAGCTCTCGGTAAATTGGCTTTGGCTCCTTCCATTTTTCAAGCTGACCCAGAAAAAAGTGTCTCTATAGAATTTTTTACCATGTCTAAGTCTTATAGTATGGGAGGTTTTCGTGTAGGTTATGCCATTGGTAATCCTCAGTTGATTCAAGCTTTGCGACAGGTTAAAGCTTGTATTGACTTTAATCAATATCGGGGCATTTTTAATGGAGCGATCGCTGCTTTAACTGGTCCCCAAGAAGTAGTTAGAGAAACTGTGGACATTTTTCGTCAACGTCGGGACATTTTTGTTGGAGCATTGGATAATATTGGTTGGTCTGTGCCAATGCCATCGGCCACTATGTATGTTTGGGCAAAGTTGCCAGAATTATGGGCAAATGATTCTGTGGGTTTCTGTGTGGGTCTAGTGGAAAGTACGGGAGTTGCGGTTGCCCCTGGGGCTGGTTTTGGAAAAGCGGGAGAGGGATATGTGAGGTTTGCTTTAGTTCATAAGCCGGAAGTTTTGTCAAGGGCTGTGGAGAAAATTTCCGTGTTTTTACGGAGATAGTTGCATTGTAGGGGCAGGTTCTGCCATTGATTTTGATACTAATAATTGAATTAACTAAACCTGCCCCAAAAATATGAATCGGGGTGGGTTTATTTGATTTATTACTTCTTGTGATAATTATCTGAATTAAGCCACCCCTACTGGTGAATTTTTGCTATAAATAATTCTGTAATTAATAGTGCTTGGGGGGTCTGTTGATGAAAAATTGTAGGGGCAGGTTCTGCCATTGATTTTGATACTAATAATTGAATTAACTAAA
>NZ_JBNHEP010000261.1:0-42018 GCF_050015995.1 Dapis brunnea BLCC-M229
ATCCAGGGGTTAAAACCGCCTGGCTCTCATCTTCTTAGCTAACTTTTGTAGTTCTCAAGATTAGAAACTCTCGATTGAGACCTGTAGGTGCTGTAAGTTTTTTCCAGTAAGACTTTCAGGTCTTGAAAGCAAATCATTTTTTAGAAGAACTTTGTACTCTCCAGTTAGGGAAATATTGCTTTTTTTGGCCGAATTGATTTGAGTATATCTGAGCGCATCTTTCCCATTATGCTTATAGTACCATGTCAAATTTTTATGTCAACCCCCCTTTTTTCACTTATCAGTATCTATTTCGTAGCAGGACTTGAGCAATAAAATCAATATTTAAGGGGCTAAAGCCCTACTACAAACAAAAGAATTATTCTTACTAATTTTTAGTAAACCCATAATTAAGGCGATCGCTTGTTTTATCGGAAATCTCTTAATATTAATTCTTCTGACAAAGGTAATAAGCTAACCGCTGACCGCTGACTGCTGAATGCTTAAATATTCATCAAGTTCCTAGCATTTGTAATTTATATAAACTGGCATAAAGACCATTTTTTTGTAATAATTCCTGATGAGTACCTGACTCAATTAACTCTCCTCTTTTCAACACAAATATCTGATTAACATTTCTAATGGTCGAAAGTCGATGAGCAATAATAATAGCCGTTCGTTCTGCTAAAAGTCCTTCTAATGCTGATTGAATTAACGCTTCTGTTCCGACATCTAAACTAGCAGTTGCTTCGTCAAGTACCAAAATTCTAGGGTTACGAATAGTAGCACGGGCAAATGCTAATAATTGTTTTTGACCACCAGAAAGATTGGCTCCTCGTTCTCGCAATTGAGTATTATATCCTTGGGGTAATTCGGCAATAAATTTATCTATATTTGTGTTTTTTGCGGAGGCTTTAATTTCCTCAAATGAATATTTTTCTCCCAAAGTAATATTACTTTTTACATCTCCAGCAAATAAAAATCCATCTTGGAGAATCACGCCAATATGTTTTCGTAATTCGGCTTGAGGTAAGTCTTTAATATTAATTCCATCAACTAAAATTCTACCTTGATTCACATCATATAAACGACAAAGTAAGCGGATTATAGAACTTTTTCCGGCTCCAGTCGGACCAATTAAAGCAATTTTTTCTCCTGGTTTAATAGTGAAGTTGAGATTTTTCAGAACATATTGGTTTGGTTTATAGCCAAACCAGACATTTTCAAATCTAATTTCACCTATTGTGGAATTATTAACTTGAAGGGTTGGTAACTTTTTAATTTCTCCTTCTGGGTCAAGAATTTCAATTTCTTCATTGAGGAGATTCGTAATACGTTCAACGGCAGTTAAACCTGCTTGAATAGCCGTAAATTTTTCGGCAAATTGTCGTAACGGGTCGAATAAACGTTGAGCATATAAAATGAAGGAAGATAGAGTACCAAAGTCTATATTTCCTGCTAAAACAAATCGCCCTCCAATAAATAAAACTGAGGCGATCGCGATTAAAGAAATCCATTCTAAAATACCAGAAATAGCCGAGTCATACAAAATAGTTTTATCTAGTGCTTTGACATAATTTAGATTATTTACTCTATATAACTCGGAGTTGAACCTTTCTCGCCGAAATAATTGCACTACTCCAATGCCAATTAAGTTTTCTTGTAGTTGAGCATTTAAACCCGAAAGTTCATCTCTAGCTTTGTAATTAGCTTGCCGATATTGTTGTTGGAAATAGATAATAATTGCTGTTACTGGCACAATCATTAATATTAGCATTAAAGCTAGTTGCCATTGTAAACTAAACATAGTAATAGCAATGATTAAAATCGAAAATAAATCGCTTACTATCCCAATAGCACCTGTAGAAAATACATCTCCTAAAGCTTCAACATCCCTGGTAAGACGAGTAATTAATTTTCCTACAGGGGTACTGTCAAAAAATCTGACTCCTAAAGAAAGAACGTGCTTAAATAAATCATTTCTAATATCAGCAGTAATTTGTTGTCCGAGTTTTTGTACTAAAAAGCCTTGTAGGGATTGAAATATGAGTCTTATAATAATAGTTAGCATTAATACAATTGCTAAAATATTCAATCCTTGAGATAGAGAAATTTGTTGGAGAAATAACCAAGTTTTTTCTCCTAAAATTAGAGAAATTCCTTGTCCGATTAACAGTGGCTGAATTGCCCCTGAAATTGATAATGGTAATAATAATATTAGTGAGGTAACTACTAAAGTTTTATGACGGAGACCGTAGTTTAGTAACCGTTGAATTAATTGCCAGTCTGTTTCGCGATTCTTACTTCGGTATTTATTACTATCAGTTTTAGGAGAGACACTGCTCATAGATTTTTTTGTTACACTCTGGGTAATAGGATGTTTTATAAGGTAGCATATTAGTTAATTTTTCAGTAAGCATTCAGCTGTTAGATATTAGCTGTCAACTATTGCCGAAGGTCGGAGGTAATAGGTATTGAAAAATAGAGAGAGAATTAAAAGTTACTTCCAAATTACGCTCCTTTAACCGCGATAAATATTCATTTAAACCTAGCCTTTTCAGGGAAGAGTATGATATGAAATCCGATTATACAGTTATCGCATTTGCTACTGACCGCTGACTACAGACCTGACTCGATATAATCTTATTTTTCTTACTTTTGACTTTCCTTTGTTATAAGATAACTAATTACTCGAATTCTATCTGATTGGTGAGGAGCGTAAACATTCAGGTGTCAGCTATCACCTAATACCATTTCACTTTAAAGATGTCACAAATAGTTTCAAACTTTAAATGTAAAATAATTGCCTTAAATTGTTTTATTTTCAAATCCAATCTAACTTCTTAATTCTTAATTCTGAATTCCGTTAAACGGTATAACTGCCTTTGTTAGAAGTATTATTATTAACAGATTGACCAAAAATAATTTGACTGTAAACCTATGAGAATTTAGTATTTTTTATCCCTTAATTTTTATAGCCTAAATATTATTGCTAAATACTGAAATATGATAGCCAAATGCTTACTAAAGAGCTAAATACTTATATATAAATGCTTACATTTTTCACAATTAAAAATGAAAATAAAAATAGAATTATGATGTTTGAAAATGAGACAATTTAATAGGCAAAATTTAGATGAATTATATGGGTTGTATAGTAATCCAAAATTAATGAAATATGTGGGTAAAGGTATTCTAACAAAAGCACAAACATAAACTAGAATATTGAAGATAATCAAGAGTTGGGAGAAAAATAATTTTGGCATGTGGGCAGTAGTTCATAAAATAGATAATAAAACGATTGGTCGTTGCGGACTTTGTTTCCTAGATAATACTCTGGAAATTGAGCTTGGTTATTTATTAAATCCTACATATTGGTCTCGAGGATTAGCAACAGAGGCAGCAAAGGCAAGTTTAAGATATGGATTTGAAGAGTTGAAATTCAAGGAAATTGTAGCGGTCGTTCAACCTGAAAATATTGCCTCTCAACGAGTAATGGAAAAACTAGGAATGAAATACGAAAAAGATGCTAATTATTATCAAACTAATGTGGTATATTATACAATTTTCAGAAAAGAATATTATCCTGATAGTTCGTTATACCTTCTAGAGAGATAAAGCGTATGAATGTTGAGAAAATAATCGTTGCTACCCTGCAAAGGTGGTAAGTGGTAGGTTGTAGGTGTAGAATATACTTGCTGTGCAATTGGGGGAAGATGCAAGCATTAATCTAAAACCTTCTTCAAAAGTAGGCGTTGGTGAATCAAATTATGAATGTAGATGTTTATTGTTCAAATTAAGAATTTATCCTAGAAACAGGGTTTCTTTGCATAAGTCATAAAAAAATTGGTTGATGTAGTTAGCGTAGGTTGGGTTTCGTTCCTCAACCCAACCTACAGTATTATTAGGTGCTTGTCCAAACTGAATAGAATATTATATTCGGATAATCAATGATAGTAAACATCTATTCAGAATCATTAAATTCGTCGAATGCAGATTCTTTTAGTGGATGATGAACCAGAATTAACTTCTCCTCTGAGTCGTGCTTTAAATAGAGAGGGGTACAATGTTGATGTTGCTGATAATGGAGAAATGGGTTGTCAGATGGCAATTCAGGGTAACTATGATTTGCTAATTTTAGATTGGATGTTACCCCAAAAAACAGGATTGGAGATTTGTCAAAAGTTACGGTCGCGACATGACTATACTCCAGTTTTATTTCTTACTGCTAAAGATACTGTAGATGATCGAGTTGCGGGATTAGATGGTGGTGCAGATGATTACTTAGTTAAACCTTTTGAGTTACGAGAATTATTAGCAAGAGTTCGAGCTTTATTGCGTCGCCCTCATACTATTGAAGCAGCTACAACTCAGCAAAATTTACAGGTAGGAGATTTAGAATTAGATACAGAAAATCAAGTTGCTTATCGTAGTGGGCAAATAATTAACTTATCAGAAAAAGAATGTAAGCTACTAGCATATTTTATGAATTATCCCGGTCAACTTTTAACCCACCAACAAATTTATGAATATTTGTGGGGAGAAGGGGAGCAACCAAGTAGTAACGTCTTAGCAGCACAAGTACGTCTATTACGAAGAAAAATAGAAGCAACTGGGGAGTCTCCATTAATTCATACTGTTTATCGCAAAGGTTATCGGTTTGGAGAACTATAGAATTCAGAATTTAGAATTTAGAATTTAGAAGTGAAATTCGCAGCAGGGAATAAATTGGAGACGAATGAGAATGTCCTAAGTAGTGCGTTACGACGGATTCCTAAATACCTTTCACAGCTTAAATTTTAGCCGTCTAACGCACCCTACAATAATGAACTACTACCTAACGCTCTACACGGAAAGTATTAAAGATCGCCACCCCGAAGTGCTAATAGCACAATTACTACCGGGCCAGCAATCACAACCATGGCCAGCATTGTTAACTGGGCAATAGTTTCAAAGTTAATATTGCTGAAAAAATCAGTTAAAAACCCCATATTTCCTCTAGATATTAATAAAATAGATACTGAACTGAAAAACCGTTCTTTATTCTATCAAGCGATCGCCTATCTAATTTAATAAATTTCACAAAACTCAATATTTGGCTCTGCTACAATCAGAAGGCCGTTAGTAAAACTTTTGACTTAAATATAAAGAATGGCTACTTGGTGTTGTGTGAAAAATTGTGGTGCTTGTTGTTACCTAAAACCAACAGAACGTCCAGAACTAGAAGAATATTTATCCCCAGAAGAAATACAGCATTATATGAGTTTAGTAGGAGCAGATGGATGGTGTATTAATTACAACCATTTGAGTAAAGAATGTCGTATTTACTCTGATAGACCAAGATTTTGTCGAGTCCAACCAGATACTTTTAAAGAAATGTACGGTATTGAACCAGAAGAAGTGAATGAATTTGCCATTGACTGTTGTCAGGAGCACATAGAGGATATGTACGGCGAGCATAGTCTAGAAATGCTTCGCTTTAATCATGCAGTGGGCATTAACTCAGGCTTCCAGAGGTAATAAAGTCAGTTGACACATAGCACAATTATCTGAAATAATAAATAAGATTTAAAAAATCTACATATATAATGCTACGCGCAAGTCAAAAATAATCTATAAGTGAGTATTTCCGATGGAAATGCTCCGCAAATGGGATTTACCAATATGGGCATCCTAAAAATGCGTAGTGCTATATTTAGTAATTTATTATAGTTGCCAGTGAAACCTTTCCCGACGAGCGAAAATACAGCTCAAACCCAAATAGATTTAGAACAAAAAAAAGTTTCTCAGAGCTTACCTTTGCAAGTTAGCTCAGAAAAAGGTGAAATTTTAGCCCCTACTAATTCTCAATCAGAACAAGAAGAAACAAAAGCGAAAAAAACAGGAGCATGGGCAGTATTTGCTTCAACTTTTGTGACAATTCTTTTAGCAGAAATAGGAGATAAAACTCAACTAACTACTTTATTAATGACTGCTGAATCTCAATCTCCTTGGATAGTATTTGCAGGAGCAGGTAGTGCATTGGTAACTACAAGTTTATTGGGAGTATTGTTAGGGCAGTGGTTAGCTAGTCATCTCTCTCCAAAAACTATAGAAAGGTCAGCAGGAATTATTTTATTACTAATATCTTTGACTTTAATAGCAGAAGTTTTTTATGAAAATTTTGCTTAAGTATTCAGCTATTAGCAGTCAGCTAGGTGTGGTTTTTAATGAATGAAGCAATAATTTGTTTAACTTCTACTACATTTTAAACAAAAGAAAAGAGTTGTATTTGATTAAATTTTTTTTTCTTACTTATTACTTCTTGAATACTTGGCATGGGAGCAAGATGCTCCCACTGGGATGTCTCCCAACAAAAATTAGCAGACAACTTCCAACCATTGCAATGCACTATTACCTAAATATTTGATTAAAAATTTTCTTCTTCCTCATTACTCATTACTTATTAATTAACTATGGATTGGCAACTTTTAGGTTTAAGTTTTATCGCAGTTTTCCTATCTGAATTAGGAGATAAAAGTCAATTGGCAGCCATCGCTTTGGGTGGATCTTCAAAATTTCCCCAGATGGTATTTTTGGGTACTGCATCTGCTCTATTATTAACAAGTTTTCTAGGAGTTTTATTAGGGCAAGGAATAGCAGAAATTTTACCAACAAATATAGTAAAAATTATTGCTGCAACTGGATTTGCTTTTATGGGTTTTCGCCTTTTATTGTCTGGTGAAGAGGAAGCAGAAGAGTCTGAAAATAGTTAAGTTTCAATATATAGCAATATGATTTGAGTTGTGAGATATTGAAAACTTTTAGGGAACAGAGAACAGGGAACAGGGAACAGGGAACAGAGAAGAAGGAAAAAACGTATCATATTAATATAATAATTGCTATATTATATGTGAGGAAAACCAATTTTTGTCTTTTTTTATTGCCTGCTGAAGAGGAAGCAGAAGGGTCTGAAAATAGTTAAGTTTCAATATAGTAATCCTAAATGATTGGTGAAAAAAAACTGTAGGGATTTAGTATCCAAATCCCTTTTATTTTCGCTTGGGAAACCAAACCCCTACGATAAAATGTTACAACCTAATTGAGGATTGCTATATATTATTTACTTCTGATGAATTTTCCTCAAATTTATCTATTTCTGAAATAGCTTTATCGTAGGGATAGAACTCCGTTCCGCTGTCGCGACCGCGAACTTCTTGAGGTAAATTATCTGATTCTATTATTGTCTCTTTAATTTTGGCTTTTTGTCGATTAGTGTCATAGTGAGGAGAACCAATTTTTGTCTTTGCTTCTCGCACAAATTTGATTTCTTCAGCTAAGTCAAAAGGGGAAACTTTTTGAGCTTCTCCTTCTCTCATAACTGCTCGACTTGCTGCTGCAATTACAACATTTAAAATATCACCTCCGGCAAGTTCTTCTGATTCATTTGCTAACCATTCTAGATTTAGATCTTCTGTGGTTGGTACTTCTTTTGGCAGTAGATATTCCCATAGTTTAATTCGACATTCTTTGTCTGGTAATTCAAATTCAATATGTGCCAAAATTCGGCGCACAAATGCACCATCATAATTTTTGGCGAGGTTCGTGGCAAAAATTACAACTCCATCAAATTTATCTAACTGAAGTAACATTACAGAACGACTAATATTAACTCCATGGTCGGAACTTTGAGTGACATTAGTTAATCGTTTTCCCAGGATAGAGTCAGCTTCATCAAAGAATAAAACTGAGTCAGTTTCTTTAGCTTTGGCAAAAGCTGCCGTAATATTTTTTGGGGTTTCACCTACATATTTAGACTCAATTTCTGCATAGTTAACTTTGATAATTTTTTTGTCTAAAAAGTGAGCGATCGCTTCTGCACAAAAGGTTTTACCTGTTCCGGGTAATCCAAATAAGTTAATTGCGGTACGTTTACCACGGGGGTCAATACTTTTTAAGTTCCATTGGTCATATAAAATATCGTGATATTTAATTCTATTCAGTGCTGTATCAATTCTATTTTTGACGGTTGAGGGGATGATTAGATTGTCTAAACTTTTCTGAGGTTCTTCTGGAACAAACATTTCCATTCTGTTTATTTCAGTTGTTTTGTCAGAGGAGTTATTAGTGGGAGTTTGTTCGGGGGGTTTGTTTGGATTTGTAGTTTTTGTTTCTTCTGTATTTATTACTTTTTCCCATCCTGTAGGCATAAATTAATTCTCCTCAGTTAATCAAAAATAGTAAGAATTCAGCTATTAGCAGTCAGCTCTCAGCTTTTTAATGAATGAAGCAAGAATTCGTTGCTCTTAGGGACTTCCAAATAAAAAATTATCCCATTAGCTATGAAAATAAGAGAGTAGGGATTCATTAATGGATAATTGATAATTACCTCGGGTTTTAACCGTACGGGAATTGAATATAAGGAAGATTTTTTTTCTTTTCCCCTATCCAAGGGGAGGCTTCAAGGCGTGAATTATTTAATTATTAATTCTTGAATTACTTATTTGTCAAGAGTAGGGAAGAAATTTAAAAACTAAGGGAGTAGGGAGAAACCAGTCAGGATATATTATAAAAATAAGGGGTTGCTAAGTAGTAATAATTTTGAGATTTAGTATCAATGAAAATAAGTATGTTTTTCGATTTTGCCTTCTCCCACTGACCATGATATTTCAGCAACGCCAAAAATAGAGTACAAAAATTGGGATAATTTATTTTCTGCTATTCCCTTATACAAAATTTTTAACCCATAAATTGAAGCACAATAACGAAGAGTTTGAATTTTCAAACCATACAATTCAAGTTAATGAAGCTGAAAGCTGAAAGCTGGCGGCTGAATGCTTATCAAAAATATAATTAGGTGGGTTTAATTAAGTGTAAAATGTCATTGCGAGGAGGAACGACGAACCAATCCTCATTACTTTAAATCTCCCCTGCCAACTTTTCTCTTCCCCGTTTTCTGCTACCTCAAACCTAGAAATTAATACCTGACTCTTTATGAGAATTGATAAATAGGATTAATGAGATAATATTTATTGATTATCCCAAGGAAAATACCACGGACGACTCACAGTCTTACTATCACTTCTCAGAAATTCAGACCTAATTGTTTGTGGTAATTCATCCCAGTTCCAGTTAGTAGCTACCGATAAAGATTTACCATTAACGTAATCTACATTTAGGCTAATTTTTATATCATCAATAGATTTTCCTCTCGTAAAAGTTAACCTAGCAGAATCAATTATTTCACGAATTTTATCAGCGATTATTGGATTTGATGCGCCTCGAAGTGTTGCTACGACTTCTTCAGTCGATTCATTTAACTTCTCTGCTAATGAAATTGCCAATCTTTCCTCAAACCATCTATCAATATTGGTGCGAGTTTCTGTTTCATTCTGTTTGCTTAAAAAATAAAATGCTCCAGAACCTAAAACGATAATTCCAGAAATAGAAAGCAAAGCAATTTTTATATTATCCATTTTTTTTACCTCCAAATAGTCATAGTTTTTCCCCGAAAAATTTCTACTTGACTAGGTAGACATTTCCATTGGATCAATTTTCTTCATCGCGAGATTTAGTTACATCAATTTCAATCCGACTTTTCTCGCGACGTAAAAACTCTGCACGGAGATCTGGAGGTATTTCATCCCAGTCTACTTCTTCTACTACTTCTTCTGTTAGAACTTTCTTTCCTGAATCGTGAGATTTAGTTACATTAGTTTCAATCTGACTTTTCTCATGGCGTAAAAACTCTGCACGAATATCTGGAGGTAGTTCATCCCACGAGACTACTTCTTCTTCTTCTACAACTACTTTTTTTGGAACTTTATTTCCTGATTTTAAAACCTTAATTATCCAAGATTTGACTCGCTTTGCAATTTTCGTATTATCCATATTTTTCACCTCCAAATAGTCTGAGTTTTTCCTCTGAAAAATTCTACTTGACTAAGCAGACATTTCCATAATTTGCCGATCGCGATACTCAGTTACATCAATTTCAACATCACTTTTATCACGTCGTAAAAAATCGGCACGGACATCTGGAGGTAGTTCATCCCAATCTACTTCTTCCTCTGTAACTATTTTTGTCGCCTTCTTTGATTCCTTTGATTCAAGATTTTCAGGATTTTTAATTACCCAAGATGTGACTTGAACTATCCATTTATCTGATGATTGTCGTGCGAATTTTACTACTTGCTTTAGCAAATATTTGCGCAATTTTTTCCACGCTTGACGAATAATATTACGGATATTACCAAAAAACCTATCTGCAGTAGCAAATGCTTCTCTTACTTCACTTTCAATTGACGGAATATTTTTGTTAATCCAGGGAAAAAGACTATCCTGTGCCCAAATTAAAATTTGTTTCCAAAATATTACTACTGCTGCTGCTGTAAGTCCTAATACTACTGTTATAGCTACTAAAAATGGTTCTGGCATAATTTTCTACTCAATTGGATAAAGTTTAAAAGTTGATATTTTTTTCTCTTCATTTAGAACCCCTGAACGCACATCACTAGGTGCTCTATCCCAATCCAATTCCTCTTCTACTTTTCTTACTGCTGGTTGATTTTTTTTCCGATAAAAAATTTCAGTCCTCCGATTATATTTGAGACCCTTTAATAGTTCATAATGCACTTTAATAGTCAAAATTAATTCTTTGGCATCCTCAGCAATTTTTTCTGCATCTTCAGTTCTTTCTTTTAATAACCTTTCGTCATTTTCTCCACAAATAATATGGGTAGCATCCAGACATAAAGGTAGTTCTTCATTTAAGTTTTTTTGGATAAATTCGGCAATAATTTCATAAACTTCCCGTTTGTTAATAAGTTCAGTATCTGTTTCAATATCACTTAAAAAATCGGGTATACTTTCAACGACCTTTTTCAGTTCCGGGGGTAACTCATCATATTTTTGCCGTAAATATCTCACTATACAGTGCAAAGTTCTTGGAATAACTATTGCTAGCTAAGGCTTTCAGGGATCTCAAGGTTAGAAACTCGCCATTTAAAACTGTAGGTGCTCTAAGCCTTTTCCAGTAATACTTTCAGTCTTGAAAGGAAATCGTTTTTCATCAGAACTTTGTACTCTCCAGTATCTCAGAATCTCCTGAAAATTATCTATGATTAATTGAACTAGCTCTGATTGTTGAGTCATAAATCTACTGACTTAATGTTTGCCATTCTTCAATTCCATCACAAATTTTTTCTCTTGTCAGTAGGGAATAGTCGGTAGAAGTAGGAAGTTTTATAATCGAAAAATCTACCTTTGGTGATTAAATTTGATTAAAAAAATTATGGTGTAGGGTAATGTCGGACTAAAATATACAAAACTTCCCTACTGACCTAAATTTATGGATATCCAAGAAATTTTAAATTTAGCCGATCGCCTCATTTTTAATCAAACAGGAAAACATTTAGACGACCTACAACAAGTCGTATTACGAGGCGTTTTTCAAGGTAAAAAATATTCAGAAATTGCTCAAGAATGTCAATGCACAAACGGTCATGTCAGAGATGTCGCTTCAGAATTATGGAAAACCTTTTCAGAGACTTTCGGCGAACAAGTAAATAAATCTAATCTACGCACTGCATTTGATAGATGGCAGTTTTCCATAGTTTGATCACCAAATGATTTTGTAGAAATTAACAATATAAATTTTTGCCCTGAAACTTCCCCCTCTTCAGAAACTATAAATCCAGAAAATTTGACTCAACCAAATATCAACAAACCCCAGACTATTCCCAAACCAAAAATCGACCTCTCATACCATTTCTCAAAAATCTTGCTATACCTGATTGGGTGGGAAAGTGTGGGGAGTGTGGGAGGTGAGGAGAGAGGTAAAAGTAGGAATAATCTACACTAACCGACTAATAATTGTCAAAAACAGACTTTGAATCTTGGTAAATATTTGACTATTGAAGTATAGCTCAAGTATAGCATTACTTTTGGTAATTGGTATCAGATGCACCAGACTATAAAAAAATCTATGGTCGAACTCAGGAAATCAAAACTCTCAAAAAATGGATTCTTCAAGAACAAAAAAAATTAGTAATCCTCCACGGAATAAATGGCATTGGAAAAACAACATTAGCTCTCCAACTCGTCAAAAATATTCAAAATAAATTCGACTATATAATTTGGCAAAGTCTGCGAGACTCCCCACCACTCAAAACAATTCAAACCCACCTCATTCAATTTATCTCTAACCAAAACTCCACTCTCGAAACCTCAAAAAACTCCCATCTTTTAGAAAATTTGAGAAAGCACCGCTGCCTCATAATACTAGATGACATCCAAACAATATTTAGTAGTGGCAAACTAGCAAGTCATTACACTCCAGAACATGAAAACTACAGCCAATTTTTACAACTTATCAGCGAACTCTCCCATCAGAGTTGTTGCCTAATCATTAGTCGAGAAAAACTTAGAGAAATTAGTACAGCTAAAAATACATCCGTTCGTTCATTACACCTCAAAGGTTTAGATAAAGAAGCAGCTACAAAAATTCTCAGAGACCAAGATTTACAAATAGACGAGCAATGGCAAAAATTGATTGATTTTTATAACGGCAACCCGACTTGGTTAAATATAATTGCCACTACCATTAACGATCTATTCAGTGGAAGTATCTCAGAATTATTTCAATATGACCCTCTATTTTTAGATGCAGATATCAAAGAATTATTACATCAGCAATTTTCCCGTTTATCAGAACTAGAAAAACAAGTAATCTCTGACTTAGCAACCAAAACCGAAGCAGTAGCTATTTCAACTTTATTAGATAATTTACAAATACCACCCTCAGACTTATTGAATATTCTTAAATCCTTGCAGCGACGTTCCCTCATAGAAAAACAAGAAAATAACTTTACTCTTTTACTTTTGCTGAAGCAATATGTTATATCCAATGAAGTAGGGGCGAATGGCAATTCGCCTGTAAATTCTTGCAGTGACTAAGTTTGAGAGGAACCATAATTTTCTAACAGTAATAGTGACTACTATAGTAATCCTAAATAGGTTTTAATATTTTATCGTAGAGGTTTAATTTCTAAACCTAAAGAAAAATGGGATTTGGAGACAAAACCCCCTACAATTTCTTTTTCACAAATCATTTATGATTGCTATATATTTAATTGAATTACAACAATTTTCAGATCAATGAACTACATAAAAAAACGATAACCCTGTAGAGACGTTCCATCCAACATCTCTACTTTGTGGTCTACTCAAATGAAAAGCGCTGTAATTAATTCTGAAGCTAAATTTACTGACTCAGAGATAATCGCTCATATTCAGGAATTTTTCCAAGAACAATACCAGAAATATTTTTATCTTGTGAAGCTCTTACAAATGCTTACTTTTTCCCCATCAAATCTTTTCATCTATCCCTCTTGAAGTGGAAAACCATAAACATTTTCATTCTCTGAAGCTCCTGAAAAAAATCGCGCGTCGAAGGATTTTCGGTTGCATCCTCACAAAAATTCTGATATCATAAAGTTTAGATGAGTTTACTTGCCCATATACATGACTTTTTATTCAAGTAATTTCAAAAGCTGAATGCCAAAAGCTGAAAGCTTAAATACTAAGGAATGAGAATTTTATTATCTACATAAGTTAAATTGCCTAAGTTCCATACCGTATGAGTTATGAAAAAAAGTTCTGTACTTTATTTAATTCTCATTCCTAACTAACAAAACTGGTTAATATTCCCAAAATCTTCGGTAAGTTATAGACAGAATATTCCTCTAAATCTATAATTATTGTTTGAGCTTCTAACTCTAGAAATTGCCAAGCAGTACCAGTAGTAACAACTCCATAAATCTTGGGAATTTCCTTGCCTTTGTCTTGATTAAAAATTTGAGCAGCAACCATTTCTGCCATACATTGAGCCAAACCATTTCTCAGATTATCGTTTTTAGCTTCTACCAAAGTTATTACTGGTGCTTTGAGAACTATTTGCTGGGTTGACAAACTAATAATAAAGTCACAAAAACCATTTAATCCTAACTCCGGATTAACATTAAACTCAATGCCAGAAAATAAACTTATCTGGTTATTAGATATTTTTTTTACTTCTGCTAATATCGGTGCAATAATAAATTCCGAACGAGCTTTTTCCGAAGCGATCGCCACTGCTAATGGTAGATAATATTCTAAAGCTTCTTGAATAAATTTACTGGGAGAAACTTCTGGTAATTGATTAAATTCACCAAAGTTTTCCACCACGTTGAGATTAAAATTTGTCAGAACTTCCTCTAAAGTAAATTTACTGTAAGGCATAAATATTTCTAGAGGTAACTTTCAATAATTAATAATTACCTCGTTCTTATAAAAAAGAGGATTGGCTAAAAGGAATTTCTTTTCTTCTCTTGGTTGATTGGATATGGCGTTTTCGGCTAAAAGCCGACATGAAACGCTGCGCGACATGAAACGCGTAGCGTCCCGGAGGGAACGGAGACCTCGCCATCCCATCCTTCGGACTGCTCCGCAAACAACCGCTTTTTTCTCCATGAATGGGCAGGCTTTATACCTTAATTTTTCGGTAAGTATTTCTATGTCTATTAGATTTTTGCTTAAATAGATTGTTGTACTTCACTCAACAGATAATTATCAAGCTTCTTGAATAAATTTACTCGGAAAAGCTTTTAGTAATTGGTTAAATACGCAAAATTTCAACCAAGCAGACAAGATTCTTACTCCCAAATATTTTCATTCTCCCCACACTTCCCACACTCTCCATCCTCCCCACACTCCACTTTTTAGGGTGAGCAAATATTTACTAATTGAGACCCATTCTATCTCAAGTAAAATTTACCCACCCTACTTTTTTGACTATCTTCGTAGTACCGTAAGAAATAATTATTAATTCAGTTTTGTTGTCGGTAACACCAACTAAATAAAGTAGCACCAACAACCAATTTAATTATTTCTAATAACCAGTAACCGCCGTGCATTTGATTCATTGCCACAGGAACTTCTTTAACTGACTCAAACAAATTTAGATTAATACCCAAAGCAGTCATTTGAGGAGTTAAACCATAAGTATCAATTAGAGCGATCGCCAATAATACTATAGAAAAAATAATTGCTGTTTTAGTATTTTTAATGAAATTATTTGGCGTAACACTCAAAACTAATAAACCTGTTAAACCCAAACTTGCACAAAGTAACTCTACTCGGTTAAATACAGAAAACATTACTGAACCTGCTACTGTAAAATCTGATGTATTCATCATCCCAGAAGCATACATACTTGGCATAATTACTAGGTCTAAAATTATGCAAGCGCTTAACCAGAAACCTAAAGTTAAACAAACTATTGTTTGCCAACGTTGTTGATTGGACTCCAGATTTGGAGAAATAATTGCCATTACTTTATATATATTTAGTGACTTAATCTATAGCTTAACGAAAATTCGACTCAATTAGCATTAAGTAGTGTTAAGTATTTTTACAATTTGCTTTTCATAAGAAATGTAAAAATTACTAAAAAAAAAGGAATAGGGAATAGGGAATCGTAATTTGGGTTGCAGGGGATAGAAAAGAACAAAAACAACTGTACCTCAGTAACTTGAGAAATTCTATATATATAGTGTTTACTAATTTAAGTGTTTTTGAATGTCGCCGACATGAAACGCTTCGCGACATCTTTGCGTAGCATTCTGTTTGCGTAGCATTCCGAAAGAAAGGAAAGGAAAGGAAAAAGCGGAACTTTCCGTCAGCGATCGCCTATTTTTAGCATTGTTAAAATCTCAAAAAATATTTCCTAACTATCTTCTCTGCTAAGGATTAAATAAAGAGATAAAGAATAGTTAATTAGTTTAAAAAAGCAATTTTTTACTTCTGTATTTTATCCAGATGGTTAAACCAAGTAAAATACAATCCAATCGATAATAAAATAAACATCAACAACAAGACACCAAAATTCTCCCACTGCTTCATCATCAACATCATTCCCATTAAAAATAAAACCAACTGCCAAGGAATAGCAATCAAAGTTGCCATAATATCTCGTCGATTTTCCCTTTCAATTTTTGCCTGAAGATTAGTTGGCAAATTCTGACTAACCACTCCCCAAAAACCAAAAGGTCGAGTCACCCGATAAAAATTATCAATCACTTCCAAGTTAGTTGCTGGAGTTAAGAATGTTCCGAGAATACATCCTAAAAAAGAACAAATGCTCGGCACTAAAAACAGAATATATTCTTGAAGTTGAGGCATATTCAAAAAAGGTAAAATCACTGCCTTTGTCAAAATAGCTGCAACTAAACCCGCACCAGTACCAATAGCAAATCCATAACCATTAAATCGCCACCAATACCATCTCAAAACTAAAGGAATAAATAACCCAGTTCCTAACCCTAAAGTCAACCATCCCCAAATATCATTAATATTCGTGATATTAAAACTAAAAATCAATCCCAAACCAACAATAAAAATAGAAGCTAAACGACCTTGATAAACCAATTGTTGATTGGAAGCTTCAGGTTTAATATAAGCTTGATAAATATCCTTAACCCAATAGGCAGCAGTAGAATTGATAATCGAATCAAAAGTTGACATTGCAGCAGCAATAAAACAAGCAACCAATAAACCCTTAACTCCGACTGGAATATATTCAGCAATTACAGTAGGCAAGACTAATTCCGGGTCAGAAATTACCTGATTTTTTAGGCCGTAATCTATTCCTAATATTGCTAAAGATGTAACTAACGGCCAGCGAAAAGATAATAAAAAAATCCAGAATAAAGAAAGTAAACCAGCTTCCCGATCGCTCTTAGCAGCAAAGTAACGTTGAGCAACATAACCACCACTACCAGCAGCACCTTCTAGAAATACTTTAAAAGTATAAAATAACATCACTCCACCAAATAAATTAAAAATACTATAATGCCCTGGTAAGTCAATTTTTATCGGTGGTGTAATACTACTCCATTCTGCTAAACTCCATTCTTGTAATTGTTCTGTACCCGGAATTGAAATCAAAAAAGTATCTGGCAAATTTACTGTTTGAAAAGTCATAAAGCATATATATAAAATCGCCAGAAAAATAAAAAAACCTTGAAAAATATCCGTTAAAACCACCCCATAAAAACCACTAATAGTAGTATAAATCAAAGCTAATAAAATCAGTAAAATTCCAGCAATTCCATCATCAATTCCCAGAAATTCTCCTAAAAATTTTCCTCCTCCAACAGCAAAATAACTAATTGTACCAATAGCAAAAATAATATTAGCAACTGCGCTAATAATTCTGGCAATATTTCCTTCTCTACCATTACCAAAACGTAACTTCATCCATTCAGCAACAGTCATTACTTGAGCGCGACAATTCCACTTTCCCATAAATGTCATTAGGCAGGCTAAATATAATACTATTCCACCTCGAATTTCAATAAAAAATCCTTTAGTTCCTAAAGCATAAACCAAAGCAGTTAATATCATAGTACCAGCTAAGTCAGTATTAGAAGCCATACCAGAAGCACCCAAAACCCACCAAGGAAGATTGCGATTTCCCAGAAAGTAAGACTCGATTCCTGTCGATGCTTTTCTTTGTAGAAAAAATCCCAAACTCACGATAAACAACAGATAAATTGTGACAATTATATAATCAATTATTTCCATCAAACCATCGCTAAATTAATTATCATTCATAATCTAATATAAGCTAGTATAGCGCTATGCACAAGTCAGAAGTAATCTCTGACTGAGTTTGATAATTTATAAATATCCTAACTAATTATCCGATAAGATTATATACAATTAAAATAATACCAATCATGAAAAATATTGCTATATACTACTCTATTATTGCTATTGATAAACTTTTTTTTCATCAATACAGAATTTACCGAATAATTAAGGTCTAAAGCCTCTCCTTTAAAGGAGAAAAAAGAAAGAAAATTATTTTGCTCAATCCTATCCGTTTTAAGGAGAGGTAATTATTAATTATTGAACGTTTTTTTTGACTTTTGAATAAAAACTTGATTCTCTAATTTTATTAGACCCTCTGTTGCTATAAAAATTTTTAGCTGTCAATGAAGAATTAACATAGATAAACTTATGTTTTTTATGAATGGCAATTTTGGCTAGAGTTTGCAGTAATCTAGTACCAATACTTTGCCGTTTAAATTTTGGATAAACAAAGAGACTATAAATTTCTGGATTATCAATATTAAAGAGAGCTAAAACGACTATTTTTGTGGCATAAGTTGTTATAAATACTATTTCTTCTTTGAATCCTAATAAAGTTTTTTTCCTTACTAAAGACTCTATTTGTGAAGTTTTATCGTAATTTAGAAGATCGACTTCTCACAAACTCTGTTTGTAGCTGAATAATTTTTTCTTTTACTTCAATTTTAGCCAAACAAATTGAAGTATTAATTATAATTTTCTACTTATACCAATTCTCATGAATTATTGCTATACTTGGAAGCTGGTAAAAATCACTTTACTTCATAGCCGTAGTTACTAAATATCAAGTATTTACTCCCACAAATAATATTTAGAAATATAAAATTCAAGTATAGCAAAATTTATGGTGATTGGTATTAGACTATTTCTCTATGAAGCTACTCTTAATAACAGATAAAAATCCTTAGCATAATCAGGTACTAAGGATAATAAATTATTACGCACATTATTATAAATAAATAGTATTACGGCTTTTATTCAAATTAGTCAATATTACTAATTTTCCGAATTAATACGACTCATTTCCCAAGTAGTATAAGTACCAATTGGACTCCAAAATGTATAGGGTAATAATAAAATTCCAGCCCAAATATTAATTTTCCAGACAGTCAAAATTAGCATTATACTTAATACAAAACCAGTTCCGCCAATAATTGTTCCCACTTTCAAACTTTGTGTACGAAACATGACAGGTGTATAAGCTATTGTCACTATTTCTAACAATAAATATAGTGCCATTAACAACCAAGTTATTTGAGTTCCTGGTTCTTGTTCCCAGATAATATATGCAGACCAAGCACCACAAATAAAAATCGTCGTCCAAATTAGTGGAATTAATCTTTCAAAAGTTAACCAATGAGGTCTTTGTAAACGTCTAAACCATTGAGCATCTCTAGAACTAATTAAGAAGTTACTACTAAATGGTATTAAAAAAGTCACACTGCCAATTATCATCCAAGATTTAATCATTTTTTCTATAGTTTATAGTTTTACAGCAAATTCAAAAAAAATTAAGTATGTAGCTAATCAAATTTATAAGTCACCTAGTCGTAATTGAAAAGTTTCGAATTTAAGTACCTGTGCAAAATCAATTTAACTTATGGTTAAGGTAGGGAAAAGGAAATATATCTGAGTAGTCAATCTAGAAATAATTTTGCCTACTTACTTATATAGCAATCCTAAATAGGTCGTAACAAATCAAAAAGTAAATAAAAAAACCGAAACTCCTACCTGTTGCCTGTTGCCTGTTCCCTGTTCCCTAAAAAGCAGTAAGATTTTTGACACGAATAAAATAGGATTGCTATAGCAGTTATATTTGAGTTATGTAGAAAATATCCCCCGCATCAGGAAACAGCAATTAATGGGGTAAAATTATCATACTTTTGAATCTATTTTGGGATTTTTTACAATTCATTTAAACAAGCAATATTAGAATTTTTAATAGTAATAAACAAGTAGTTAATTTTGCAGTTTATCTCCTGAGAATTAAAGGGATATACTAATAAATCTTACCAATGGATAATGGATAATTGACAATTGATAATTAATCGAATCTAGGTTTAAAGTCTCTTCTAATAGGAGAAAAAGCGGTCGTTTGCGGAGCAGTCCGTAGGATGGGATGGATGGGTTACCTAACCATATCTAATCGACCAAGAGAGCGGTCGTTTCCGGAGCATTCCGAAGGATGGGATGGCGAGGTTTCCCTCTGAATGCAGCCGCTCCGCTTTTGATGTCGCGCAGCGTTAACGAAGTTGTGCGGAACGCTAAACCCCATATCCAATCGACCAAGAAAAGTGCTAGGAGATTTCTACCAGGGTTAAATAATCTCAGTTTCCACCAGAGGTAATTATCCATTATCAATTCTTGAATACTGATAAAAGGCTACCAAATTTATTTGTGACTACTAGAATAACCCCATTCTATAGAAATACCAAATCATTTTTCAGAACAACTTAACCCTGTAAAAACTAATCCAGCTATATTTTTTTCACGATTCATATAGGAATTCTATAAAATCAAACATAAATCAAATTATTGATCTTAATCTCCAATTCTTATTCCCTCTATTAATCAAGAATTTTTTGCGTGGGAAAGGATGATTGAATTTTATCAAAATAATTGGTTTGAAAAACCTGTCTTTTAAGGCGAAGTATTTTTGGAGACTTGCTGAAAATTCCCGTTACAAAAACAACTTCTGACTTATCATTTCTGACTTCTAACTTCTTTAACTCTTCCACTTAACATCTATATGCCACTTATTTCTAATAAAATCAAGCTAAGTAAGTAGGCAAAACTAAACCTAAAATAATTGCACCACCAAGTAAACTTTCCCAAACTCCGGGTTAATTCTGTAGGGGTTTGCTAACCAAACCCCTAGCCAGCTTCTAAATAGTCAAAGTTAACTTGATTTATGACCAGATATTAGTAAGCAGAATTAGATTAGAAAAAAATGTTCAATACCTTCCCAAAAAAACCTTGGGTAATTTCAGTTATCAGTTATCAGTTATCAGTACCTATGGCTGAAGCAAGAGGCTTGAAATAATGAACCAAATATTTTTTTCATTCCCTTAAAAGAGGAGGCTTTAGACCTGATTTTTTAGTAAAATCTATCTTCCTCCCATCACAGAAAATTAATCCTAAATCAGTTAATTAACCAAGTCGATGATTTTGTTCTAGTTCAATACTAGATTCATCCTCATTATCTTGATTATCTTTAGGAACAAGATAATTACCATTTTGAGGCTGTAAAACCGCTTTAATTGTTTTAAGAAAACGATTTGATGAAACTTTACCATTAAGTTTTTGACGTGCTTTTACCTTCTTAACTAGATGTCGCATTACAGATAAATCTAGTTCATCTATAAAATGGTCAGCAATTCTTTCTCCCATTACATCAATTGCTTCTGAATACTGGTTTTTCAACATCTCTATAGCTGTATAACCTTCATTATTAACTTGTTCTGAAGTATCATTTACTTCATCATTAATAGAGTTGTTATATATAATATTTTGCCTTATATTTTTTTCCTCTTCCTGGGCAGACTTTTGTGGCCTAATTTGACGATGTTCTATAAAACTTTGATAGTCAATAATGCTCATGCCAAGATTATAAATATGATGATGTACATGATCTATTAGATCAACTTCATCTGGATTATAGTAACCTCGACTACTATCAATACCATGTAATTGCGCCCAACGTTTTAGAATTGTTTCATCCTCTAAGTTATATCTTTCTAACATTTGACTGGTAGCCAGATCGCTTTGTGGTGTTACTTTGAAATCGCTCATTAATCAATGCTCCTCAAAATAATTTAAGACAATGTATATTATATTTAGATTCCCCTCAAAAAAGGCTTTAAATTATCAACTTCCAGATTCCAGTAGAAGAAAATGTTATCAGTTTTATAGAACTCTAAAACAGAGACTGAAAATAATAGCTAAATTTAATAAATATACCCGAATAATCTAAAATCAAAAGTATACAATTTCATAATCTATTGCTGTATGATAATTTGTAGAATAATTATCATCCTATAACCAAATTTCCCAGCAAATTGTAAAAAAAAAGTAATTTATTTAGATTCCTTTAGTTTTCCAACTTGTCTAAAGACTTGCTAGTATAATATAGCATCATCTATAATTAAAGACAAACTATTACTGTAGAAGCTATAACTATGCCTATATACGATTATTTTTGTCCAACTAATAAGCAAAAACTAGAAGTTTGGCACAGTATAAATGAAAATATCACAACTTGGGGTGAGCTATGTAAATTAGCTAAATGTGATACAGGCGACACTCCAGAAGACACTCCTGTTAAACGTATGATTAGTGCCCCTAGAATAATAGTAGAAACTGGAGTTAGCGATCTAAAAAGTCACGGATTTAGTAAATTGGTAAAACGGGATCAAGGAGTATATGAAAATGTAACAGCAACAGGTGATGAGAATCGCATAGTCAATATAAATGATCGTAGTACCTATCCAAATTTCCAAGAAAAATTAGGAGACTAAAATATAACCAAAAATTTGCTTTTTTCATTTACAGTAATTTTCTACAAAAAAACTGAATAAATTGTAGTGTTTCAATTTGATATCTGAAACTAGGATTGATGAAAAAAGGAAAATATTAATGGGGAATAGGAAACAGTAGAAAAGAGAAAAGGTAATTTTTTTGTCTTATGATAAATACGGAGTTGATTTCACTATACATTTGGAAATGCTAAGGATTAATTCATATAAATAAGCCCTCGCTTCCTCTAAAATTTTGAATATTTAACTAACTTACTAATATCTGAAACAGAACTAATATTTTGGTTAGTTTGTTTATTTTTAAATTTGTAGTTGAAGTGCGTCTTAATATCATGTCTACTTAATTTTTTTTTAATAAAAATATTGTAATTCTCATGATTTTTCAGTTATATTAACCTTAATAGAATTATCTATAGCAATCCTATTTTATTTCTGTATAAAAATCTTGCCACTTTTAGGGAACAGGGAACAGGGAACACTTAAATGGTGAGAGTTTCAGTTTTTTATCTACTTTTTGATTACCCGCAACCCATGCACGGATTGCTATATATCCGAAAATTAACCCTATCTATGTGATTTACAAGATCATAACTGAGAGCTTGACTATATTATTTGCAATAGAATTAACTCCCAAGTTTATAGTCACACCTGACAAAAAACTTTATTTTCAAGAATACTGGTTAGATATACTCGCCATATTACCCTGACTAAGAGTGTTCAGAATAACTAGAGCTTTACGACTATTACGCCTAGTACAAATACTTAGATTATCTGGTTGATTCAACCATTATACCAGCACATTTCCCTATATCTTGCAAAGAGCTATTCTTCAATATTCAATTGTTTTTGGACTACTATTGCTAATTATTATCTTTGCTAGTGTTGCTATCCCAATATTTGAAAGTAATAATAATCCAAATTTCACTTCCTTAGAAGAAGGATTTTGGTTTAGTATTTACTCTCTGTATTGCTGACAAACCAATTGCAAGTCAACCATCCTCACTAAGAGTAAAAATAATTGCAGTATTTGTCATGTTTATAAATGTCACTATCTTTGCTATGTTCACCGGTACACTATCAGCATTTATTGTAGATAAAATTAGTACAATACATAAAACAATGCTGATTATTGCAACAAGATATAAGCAGGTACACAAAAATAATTACATATTTTTCTTTGATTGAAATCATTTTACTGCAAGATTTACAGAGAATTAGAGTAGGTAATCAATTCTTTGTAGGTTTTTAATAATCCTATATCTTGAATATTAGATAACCTAAAACCTAACCACTTAATTCTTTACCAGATACAAAATCTCGTAAGCGAAGCAAACTAAAAGTTTGACCCAAATTTATAGGAAACATAGATATTCCTTCCAGACGAGATTGTACCCAACCATCTCCCCAATACCACTCATGAAACCCATCAATGCCTTGACTAAGTATAAGTCTCAAACAATTTGGTCTCACTATATCAACATAATGCTTAATTTCTATCAGTCCAACCCAAGTTTCAAACTTTACACCCTCAGATAATTGTTCTGGTAGTCCAGGAGAAAAACGCTGAGGCCATAACCATATTTGTAACTGAGATGGACATAGCAAACTATCTCTTATCGTAGCTTCGGGAGCTTCAATCTCAATCCTTATATGGCTTTTTTGAAAAGTACCTAACATAACAATCTAATCACTAATAACAATAGATATAATTTTAATAACAATAGATATAATTTTTAAATTTATTTATATTTTGGTTTTTTTGTCAAACAAAATTAGAACATCGCAAGTATATACATAATGCTATTTTTAATCTATTTTTTACTACAGTCCGGTTATCTTGGACAAATTTCACCTGTAGTATTCCAAGAGAGTTATGATAAAGAAACTCAGAATTATTAAGAAATGTAAGGACTCCAATGGCAGATCAACTAATTAGAGCTACGGCAGCAGAAGGAGGCATTCGTGCTGTTGGTGCAATTACCACTCGCTTAACCGAAGAAGCAAGACAACGACACAAACTTTCTTGGGTAGCCTCTGCTGCTCTAGGCCGAACAATGGCCGCAGGACTATTATTAGCTTCTAGTATGAAAACTCCACAATCAAGAGTTAACATTAGTGTCCAGGGCAATGGTCCTTTAGGAGGAGTGCTAGTTGATGCTGGCCTAGATGGAACAGTGCGAGGCTATGTAGAAAATCCTACAATTGAGCTATCACCAAATCAAATCGGCAAACTAGATGTAGGAAAGGCAATAGGCAATCAAGGTTACTTATATATAGTAAGAGATGTAGGCCACGGCTACCCATACTCCAGTACAGTAGAATTAGTCTCTGGAGAAATTGGAGATGACATTACCCATTATTTAGTCACATCAGAACAAACACCATCAGCTGTAGTGCTAGGAGTATTCGTAGATACAGAAGGCATACAAGCAGCAGGAGGACTTTTGTTACAAGTCATGCCCAAAGCAGCCATAGACGAAGAATTAGTTCAAACCCTAGAATCTCGTATCGCCTCTCTATCAGGATTTACTCCATTGCTACGTTCGGGCAAAACATTACCAGAAATTTTCCAACAACTTTTGGGAGATATGGGTTTAAATATATTACCCGAACGTCAAATAGTCCGTTTTAACTGTGACTGTTCTTTTGAGAGGGTATTAGGAGCTTTAAAAATGTTTGGTATAGACGAACTAAAAGATATGATTGAAAAAGACAACGGTGCCGAAGTAACCTGCGAATTTTGTGCAGAAGTATATCAAGCCAGTCAAAAAGATCTCACACAACTCATTCAAGACTTACAACAACCTTTCGCAGAAGTGCCTATTGGACAATTACGGAGGTCATCTCATTGAAATTCTCCAGACCTTGCCCTTGGGCCAAAACCCAGGATTCCTAAACCGTATTACCCACTCCTGAACTTTTCATGTCGCGTAGGGAAACGGGATTTACGTTGATGCGGCCTCTTGCCTACTGGGTGGGAGATACCCTAACAGAGTAGCTTTCCATTTGTCATGCTCTCCATTCATGTCGGCGACAGACGAAACGCTTTTTGTGTCGTGCAGCGAAATATAGCATCGGCCTTCGGCCCTATTCCCTCTTGATAGTCTTACAGTAGATCCACAAGCTGTCACTGGTAGCCCAGTAGCCCTACCTATAGTAGTAAGGTGTCTAGCTTTAGAATGTGGGTAAAGCAATTGCTAAGAAGGCAGTAAATTCAATATTATCGGCCTGTATTTACCCACAATCTTTAGTCTAGACTAGCTAGTAGTATATTGATTTTAGATTACTGTCAAAAGTACAACCAACATTGATTGGTCTTTATGAGGTACTGTGTACAGAATTACTTCCGCGTACAGAATTACTTCCGCAGATTTATTCCCGCCTTCGCGATACTCCTCTTTTGAGAGAGCGCCACTCTTAGACCAACGTTTTGATCGATAAATTTTAATAATTCAATCTAAACTACTTTACCGAATAATTAAGGTAAAAAGCCTCTCCTAATTAGGAGAAACAAGCGGTCGAGGGATGGCGAGGTTTCCGTTCCCTCCGGGACGCTATCCTAGGTCATGCTCCGCAAACGCGTTTCATGTCGCGCAGCGAAACGCTAGCCTCCAATCGACCAAGAGAGCGGTCGGAAAGCGGAGCATGGAGTAGGATGGGATGGCAAGGTCTCCTCGTCAGATCCAATCTCCCCTTGATCAGAAAAAATTTTCACGCTCCGCGTCAATCCAATCCGTTTTAGGGAGAGGTAATTATCCATTATCCATTAATCAAATCTTCCCAACATTGCCCATAGGGCGACAACAAAGGATTTGGTCACATCACGACGTGCGGTTTCTATTGCCTCTTACAGAGAAGCTTTCCGTTTGTCATGGTACCCATCCATGTCGGCAACAGCCAAAACACTTTTCATGTCGCCCAGCGAAACATATCACCTGCCTAATCGGGGGAACCTCTTTTTTCTCTCAAGACTCGCTCCACAGTACTTTGCCAATCCTACGGCTCCCCTAGACACTTCTAGCCTACCAGGCTAATGTAGCTGGTGGTGGTTAGTAATGGTAAAGGAAGCACCAGGAGTGGGGAGATGGGGGGATGAGGAGTGTGGGAGAAATCAAAAAATATATATCCTCACTATTAGCATGCAGGACTACCATGTAGCTTAACACGCAGCTCGTGAAAACCTGAATATTGATTTGTTTTCCCATCGCCCCTTTTTTAGCTATGCTTTATAAACATCTTTCTTAACATAAAACTTAGACATTAGAAAAAGGTTATGTTTCTTACCATTCAATGGATATGATAGGAGAGTAAATGTATTTAATTAGAGGCTAAACTCCCCCCACCTCCCCCTAACCCCACCCCCCCATCTCCCTATCGGAAAAGGATTTTAGGAGTTCCTTATCAGGGATAGCTTTCAAAGGGGAGATGGAGAGCGCCAATCTTCAACTAACATTGAGATAATTGGTTGCAAATATGTAAAAAATAGTGTATACCTAGAAACCGCATATAATTAAATTAACTTTAATTTAGATAAAAGCTTGTTTGTAGGCTGAATCAATCCGAAAGTAATGAGAGTTTAATATCTTCGTTGCTTGCTGCTCAGGATAAAGCATATATGAATGAAAAGCACAAAACAATAGGCCATGGCCGGATAATCCGTCAGAGGCAATTACCTGAACGTCGGAAAAATCGCGAACAAAGACTGCAAGAACTTAGATCAAATGGCAGTCAGATCAAGACCTACAAATCTCCGGCAAAATACTCTAATCAGGAAAAACATTCAGTTTCCCCAATAAAAAAAACTGATCCCAAAAAACCAAAACCTCCAAACAATCTAGGTTCTATTTATGGGTTGTTGTGGATAGGACTACTGGTAATAGTTCCCGCTGGAGCAGGTATAACAGCTATGTCGGCTTTGTTTAAGTTACCCTCTCAGGAAGATTGTGAGTCAACTTACTGGCGTACTGCATCTGCTAGTAAACGCCTTTATTGTGCCCAGTTGTTAGCTACTTCCTCAACTGTGGACAGTTTACTTCAAGCAATTAATCTGGTAGATGTTTTATCAAATGACCATCCAATGCGTCCACAAATAGATGGTTATATTGAAAGGTGGTCGAAAAAAATATTGTCCTTGGGGGACTTAGCTTTTCAAGATGGAAAATTAGAAGAAGCTATTACTATTGCCCAAAAAGTTCCCCAGAAAGTGCCAGCTTACCCACTCGTAGAAAAACAGATTCAAGACTGGCAAAAAACTTGGAATCAAGCTGAAGCAAATTACAAGCAGACTCAAGAATATTTGCGTAAAGAACAATGGAATCAAGCTTCCATAGAAGCCTCTCGTTTACTATCAGTGCCAAATGTTCACTGGGGAACACAAAAATACCAGGAACTAATTAACGATATTAAAAGAACTCGGAAAGAAGGCGCCAAATTAAACGAAGCACGAGATATTGGGGAACAAGGTGGACTAGATAATCTGACAAATGCTATTAAACAAGTTCAAGAAATTGAACAAAAGAGCTATATTTATCAAACGGCTCAAAAGTTAATGGTTAATTTGGGAAAACAAATAATAGAGATAGCTTCAGTAAAATTAAACGCAGGAAATTGGCAAGAGGCACTTGATATAGTCAATAAAGTTCCAAAAAATGATGCCCTACAGGAAAAGGTAGAAGATATAGAATTATTAGCTCGTGCCCATTCCCCAGCTAGTTTAGGTACAATAGCAGGACTAGAAGATGCTATAGCTCAAGTTCAAAAACTCAAAGCTGAACGACCTTTTTACAGCAAAGCTCAACAGTTGATTGGTCTGTGGCAGCAAGAAATCGCAGATGTCGCCATTATTGAAGAAGGAAAAAAACTAGCCCAACCCAAAGGAATTAGTGATTTAAAAGCAGCGATCGCCAAATTGCAGAGTATTCCTCCCTATAACCCTCGGGGACAAGAAGCAACTACTTTGATAGAAGCTTGGAGTAGACAACTACAACAACAAGAAGATCGGCCTTTTTTGGAGAAAGCCGAAAAATTAGCAAGCTTTGGCGATATAACTTCCTTACAAGCAGCAATTGATGAAGCAAGTCAAATTGGTCAGGACAGAACTCTTTATCAGGAAGCTCAAAAGAAAATTAATAGGTGGACAGAAAAAGTTCAACGTTCTCAAGACCAACCAATTCTTGATAATGCACAACTACTAGCATTGTCGGGTAATACAGAACAGGCAATTGCCACAGCAAAAAAAATTCAACCAGGTAGAATCCTCTATAATCAAGCTAGAGGTAAAATTCAAGAGTGGCAATCTCAACAAGAGGCCAAAAGAAGTTTAGAGAATGCTCGTCAAGCGGCAGTAGCAGCAACAGCAGATGCTTATGCTACAGCAATTACTTTAGCACAGCAAGTACCAACTTCTAGTTCCAGGCAATTGGAGGCTTCCCAATTGATTAATCAATGGAGTCAACAAATATTGTCGATCGCTATGGATGTAGTTAACCGAGATGTGCCAAGAGCAATCTCAATTGCTAGGAAAATTCCGAGAAATAGTCTTGCTTATAATTCAGCCCAGAGTCAAATTAGTCTTTGGCAAAGTTGGCTCATCCCTACTCCATCTGTAGAGTCTGATACTCTACCTTCAGATCCTGTAGAGTATCAGACTCTACCTTCAGATCAATCTCAGCAGTTGAGAGAAGAAAACTCAACTAATCTTACAGATGAGAGAGGTAAACCTTTGGTATCTACACCAAAATTTATCAATAATAACTAGAGTCAAGATCGATAATTATTGGCCATTGTGAATCTCCACAATACATGGCCAAAAAAATGCGATAATCAAAAGCCTAATAACTAACGAAACTAAAGCTTAACTATTTGATTGATGCTCTGAAAAAGGTCAATAAATTGATATATAATTTTTTAGGTAGAATTACCAGAATCTAAACTAAAATTTGTAGAAATGGAGGTTTGTACAAAAGTTGGGCCTTAATTAAAAGATAAATTATAGCTATACTAACCAATTATTCCAGAAAGTAGGTACAGTAAACTATAAGCTAAGTTAAGATTGATAAAATATTTTTCTTTCCACTTCTAAAACTATTTTGTGATGAGGAGATAACTAACATATGCCAAAGCTTGAAGCAATTCCTACCATGGATTCTCAAAGTGAAACTAAACTAGATCAAGTGAAGTCTCAAATTGAAACCGATCAAACAAAATTTGAAACTGAAACGTACAAAGATGCCTATAGCCGAATCAATGCAATCGTAATTGAAGGAGAGCAAGAGGCTTATGAAAACTATATTAAACTGGCCGAAATGCTTTCCGATCAAAAGGATGAGCTGATTAAGCTATCAAAAATGGAAAATCGTCACAAAAAAGGCTTTCAAGCTTGTGGAAATAATCTGAAAGTGAAACCTGATATGGAGTTTGCCAAAAAGTTTTTTGACCCACTGCATCAGAACTTTCAAACCGCAGCATCTACAGGCAATGTCGTAACTTGTCTGTTAATTCAATCTCTAATTATTGAATGTTTCGCGATCGCAGCATACAATATTTATATTCCTGTTGCCGATCCCTTTGCTCGAAAAATTACTGAAGGTGTGGTCAAAGATGAGTACAGTCACCTCAACTTTGGTGAAGTATGGCTAAAAGAGCATTTTGAAGACTCCAAAGCAGAACTACAACAAGCAAATCGCCAAAACTTACCTCTAGTATGGAAAATGCTGAACCAGGTAGAAAAAGACGCTAAGACTTTAGAAATGGAAAAAGAAGCATTAATTGAGGATTTTATGATTGCTTATGGTGAAGCTCTGAACAATATTGGTTTTACTACTGGAGAAATTATGCGGATGTCAGCTTATGGTCTGGTTGCCGCATAGTTAATTTTAATCAATGTGGAAATTAGGATTGGGAATGAGTAATGGCATAACATTTAACAAAAGATTGTTCAAGCGTGAAAATGATACTTGCCAATTTACAATTCTACCCTTATTTCCACATACCATCAGCAATAACTAACCTAATAATAATCAAAACTTAAAATTTTAATGTTTGGTCTAATTGGTCATCTAACTAGCTTAGAACACGCCCAATCCGTAGCAAGAGATTTAGGATATCCAGAATACGCAGATCAAGGTCTTGAATTCTGGTGCAGCGCTCCACCTCAAATAGTAGATACAATCAAAGTAACAAGTATCACAGGTCAGAAAATTGAAGGCAAATATGTAGAATCTTGTTTTCTACCAGAAATGCTAGCTTCTAGCCGAATCAAAGCAGCTACCCGTAAAATAATCAATGCCATGGCCCATGCTCAAAAGAATGGTATCGATATAACTGCTTTGGGTGGGTTTTCATCAATTATTTTTGAGAATTTTAATTTGCAGAAGTTTAAGCAAATTCGCAATATTACATTGGAATTTAAACGTTTTACTACTGGCAATACTCACACAGCTTATATTATCTGTCAGCAAGTAGAACAAGGGGCGCAAAAGTTAGGAATTGATTTGTCAAAAGCAACAGTAGCTGTATGTGGGGCAACTGGTGATATTGGTAGCGCAGTATGTCGTTGGTTGAGTACTAAGACAGAAGTAGAAGAATTATTATTGATAGCTCGTAAGCAAGAGCCACTAAAAAATCTGCAAGGGGAATTAGGTAGGGGCAAAATTCTAGAATTAGATGCAGCTTTGCCTCTAGCTGATATTATCGTTTGGGTTGCTAGTATGCCCAAAGGTGTAGAAATCAATTCAAGTCTGTTAAAGAAGCCCTGTTTATTGATTGATGGTGGTTATCCCAAAAATATGGCTACTAAAGTTCAGCAAGAAGGAATCTATGTTCTCAATGGTGGAATTGTAGAACACTCTCTTGAGATTGACTGGAAAATTATGAACATTGTCAATATGGAGGTACCAGGTCGTCAATTATTTGCTTGTTTTGCTGAGTCAATGCTACTCGAATTTGAGAAGTTATATACTAATTTTTCTTGGGGACGGAATTTAATTACTGTGGAAAAAATGGAATTAATTGGAAAGTTATCTGTTAAGCATGGATTTAAACCTCTAATGCTTTGAAAAATAGAGAGGAAATATTGCAGTTAGAAGTGTTGGATTTGTTCTGAGAAATTAGATTTATTCTATTAAGTAGAGTCTGGTGAAAAAGTTTTGGTTGCTATAGACACAAGTCAATAAGGTTTTGGTGTAAAATTGTTGATGGTAGAAGTTCAAAAATCTGAATCTTAGCGAGATACCTTCTCGTCTGAAACAGGATAAGGGGTTGGAAGCAACTCTGATGCTGAAGGGAATTTTTGACCGAATTGAGATACCAACTTATGATGAGATTCCTGATTTAAAATTTGTTACTGACCATCAGAAATTTTCTAAATGGACTATTCCTAATACAGAAATCGACATTCAATTCAAGAGGATGTGCTGCTAAGAGTTAATGATATAGTTGAATTATCAGGAACAGGTTTTGCTTTTCCCTCCCAGACGAATTATATCTCTAAAGATAGCGGACTCGATCTTGAGAGAAGTCGCGCTGCTGAGGCTGAAGTTCAGCTTTGGCGGTCAAAGGGTCTACTTCCTTTTCCTGAATTATCTACTGAACAGCGCGATCGACTTCGTGATACTCTGGATTTTCCACCAGAGGGTTCACCAAATTTTCCTCCAGTTTCAGGTCAAGAGAACAACAGTGATGAGAATTAGGGCGATATCTGACAAAAATTCAATGCAGCCAAAATCAAAATTGCAAATTTCGGTGGGTAAATGCTTTAGCGTTATCACCAGCATAAGTGGCAGCAATATGACCGTCCCCAACAATTTGATATTTATAAGTCACTAATCCTTCTAAACCTACGGGACCTCTTGGTGGCATTTTCTGGGTACTAATTCCTACTTCAGCACCAAAACCATAACGGAAACCATCAGAAAATCGAGTTGAGCAGTTATGGAATACACCAGCAGCATCTATTTGTGCTAGGAATGTCTCCGCAGCTTTTCCATCCTCAGTGACAATAGCATCTGTGTGTCCGGAACCATAAGTATTGATGTGAGCGATCGCTTCTTCTAAAGTATCAACTACTTTAACGGACAAGACTAGATCGCTATATTCTGTTGCCCAGTCTACATCTGTCGCTACCTTAACCGATGACAAAATTTGCTGAGTAGCTGCGTCACCGCGTAACTCAACCTGACGTTTTTTGAGTTCGGGGAAAACTTCTGGGAGAAACTTAGCAGCAACATCAGTGTGAACTAACAAAGTTTCAGCAGCATTACAAGCTGCAGGATACTGAGTTTTGGCATCCACAGTAATTGCTACTGCTTTTTGAATATCTGCAAATTTATCGACATAGACATGACAAATTCCTTCCGCATGACCTAAAACCGGAATTTGAGTATTTTCTTGAACAAATCTGACAAAAGAATTAGAACCCCTAGGAATAATTAAATCAACATATTCATCTAACTTCAGTAACTCCAGAGTTTCTTCCCTGGTAGTTAATAACTGCACTGCATCAGGGTTAACAGAAGTTGTGGATAAACCTTGGCGAATTGCTGTAACTAACTCTTGACATGAATTAATTGCTTCTTTACCCCCTTTAAGAATGACGCCATTTCCTGATTTAATTGCTAAAGCTGAAATTTGAATAACAGCATCTGGACGAGCTTCAAAGACGACACCAACAACTCCCAGGGGACAAGTGATACGCTTGAGAGTTAATCCTGTATCTAGTTCCCGATGTATTTGCACCATACCTACAGGTTCGGGAAGAGTTGCGACATTGCGTAAACCAGCGATCGCGCTTTTTAGTTTAGCTTCATTCATTTTCAATCTATTATAGAGCGGTTTGGCAATTCCATCAGTTTCAGCTATCTTGCAGTCAAGTTGGTTTGCTGTAAGAATTTTTGGTGCTGCTTTTTCTAATGCTTGGGCAACTGCTTCAATAGCTTGATTTTTGGCTTCTGTAGATAAAACTGCTGATTTTTGTGCTGCTTGGCGGGTGGTTTTTGCTATTTCAATCAAAGAAACTTCTGTAATCATTTTACTTTAGGCAAAATCTCACTAATTATTTTCCTATTATATCATTTTTTTCTAATTATTATTAATTATATTTTCAACATTAATCGTTGCACTTAACGTCCAAAACTAAGATTAATTTTTTTTAAGAAAAACTCTTTTTTGTGCAGCAATAACAAAGAAATATTATCTATTTTGAATTGGCAAAAATTTTGCTACAAATTCATACTAATCAGATACTGGAGCCGGAAGTTTGGCGATTTACAGGTAGGCGCAATTCATAAATTTATCCTAAAAAAAGTCAGAATAGTTTGAAAAAATTTACAAGTAAGCATTCAGCTTTTTAATCAATGAAGCAACAATTAGTTTAATTTCTACTACATTTTCAACCAGAGAATTGAAGTACAAGAACGACAAACTTTAATTGTCAAACCATACAATTATGTGGCGGGAAATTGTATATGTGGTTCGGAAGCTGATAGCTGTTAACGCAGTTCCTCCCCAGGAGGCTAACGCAGTTCTTCTGTAAGAGGCTAGCTGACAACTGAATGCTTAAATTTACAATATTTCCTATTTTACCTTAAATTTTGCCTGCCTACTTATCTGATTAACTAATTATTCAAATACTAAGATTTATGTCCGGATACTTCTTATTCTGAAGAGAAAGCAATCAGTAGACTAATTGTATATGTAATGGCTTATGGAAATTTTTAAATTTCTTTCATTAAAACTCATACCAATCAAGAAAAATTTGTTCTACAATTGTTATAAAATATCAAAAATTATAACTGTAATATTCTTGAGTCTGTTAACCTTCATTATTACAATTAACAACGCTGATTTAGCATTAAGTCAGACTTTAGAAAAATCACAAAATAGTAATATTGAAAATCTCAGTCAAGTTAACTCATTAACACCTATTAGCAACATAGTTTATAAACCAATCAAAATAGACGGCAGAGAAATTTTCAAAGTCGCAGCAATAGCCGGGCAAGAAATTCAAGGAAACAGCAAAACATCTCCTCTCAATATTCGAGTCAAACTGTATGAAAATAATCTCAGACAAACGATTAAAAATTGCTTTGATACGGATACTTTAAAATTAACTCTTGAAATCCTGGAAAACCAGACTTTAGTATTTGCTTCCGATGCAGAAGAACTGAAAAATCAAGAATTGATTGCTATTACAGATTTAGATGCTCAAATTCATGGCATATCTAGAGAAGATTTAGCTAATCAGATTATTGGTTTTATGAGAGATGCCTTAATCAGGGCACAGACAGAGCGACAACCAGACTATTTATTCAGACAAATTTTAATTTCTACAGGGATAATATTAGCTTTGATACTGTTGAGCTTTCTCATATCAATTTTGCAAAAATACTGCTTCAAGAAATATCAAAAACTTCAAAAACTCATAGAAAGTTTAAAATTGTCTTATCCCCAAATAGATGAATTGAGAAATAATCAACAATTAACCACAGTAAAACCAGAATTAAACCTCGGACAAAAACAACAGTTAATATGGGAACAACAGCAAGATAAAAATTCTTTTTTCAGAAGTTTATTGCAAGTAATTCACATAATTTTATGGCTGTGTGGTATTGGCTGGATTTTAGGAAATTTTCCTTATAGTCGTTGGCTACAAATTTTCTTACTTTCTTATGCCATGGTGTTAACTACAATCATCGGTACTTACTTAATAATTCAAGCCAGTCCGGTTATAATCAACTGGTTTGCCATTAATAGTTTTCAGAGACTAGAAACAGAAACTTCTGTTCAAAGAACAGTATCACGAGCAATTACTTTTTCCCATACATTGCAAGGAATTGTAATGTTTACATTAGCTTGTCTAGGTATACTTTTGGTATTTCAAAACTTAAATATTTCTCTAATTATCATATTAGTAGGTTTAGGTATTATTAGTTTGACAGTTTCTTTAGGTGGTCATAATTTAGTTAAAGATATAATCAGTGGAATTTTAATATTGCTAGAAGATCAATATGCAATTGGCGATATTATTGATTTAGATTATACTATTGGCTATGTAGAAGACATGAATTTTCGGGTGACACAATTGCGTGATTCTGGAGGACGCTTAAGTATTATTCCTCATGGCAATATTTCTACAGTACATAATTTGACTAAAGATTGGGCAAGTATTGATTTAAGAATAAAAGTTAATTTAGATACTAATTTAAGTCTAGCATTAAAGTTAATTAAGCAAGTTACTAATGAGTTGATAAATGATTTAAGTTGGGGAGATAAAATCCTCGATCATGCTAGTATTTTAGCTGTAAATAATGTTTCTCAAACGGAAGTAGAAATTACGATTAGAGTGAAAACAATACCAAGAAAACAGTGGAATGTAGCCCGTGAGTTTTGTTACAGATTGAAACAAAATTTTGAGAGAGAGAATATAACTGTTAATGCTACAATCACTTCAAAGTATAGAAGTTAAGTTGAAGTAGATGTTAGGTGTTAGGTTTTAGGTTTTAGCTTGTCATAAAAATCTGAATTTTTAGGAGATATTTAAAAAGTTCTGGTAGTCCTGCATAGTAATGGTGAGGATATATATTTTTTTAATTTTTACCCACACTCCCCACACTCCCCACACTCTACTCTACCATTACTATGCACCACCACCAAAGTTCTTATTGATCTAAGAGCTGATTTCTCAACAGATATTAAAGACAGAGTTTTTTTGTTTTTGGGAGTTGTTATATTAAATCAGGTTTGGTTATGTTGTGACTTATGAAAGTAGAGAACAGGGAGGAATTATAAATCAATACCATTTAGTTAAGGATTTTTTTTGCAAATATGTGATTTGCCAGAGAGCTTCTTATTTATGTTTTTATTCAGATTAATTTTTGTCTTATCTGAATCGTATTGAGTTATACCAATTTTATAAATGTTTGCTACAAATAACTAGGCTGTTTATTAGGAGTCAACCCACCCCTAACCCCTCCTAGGAGGGGAAGTCAGAAGTCAGGAGTCAGAATGAATTGCTTCAATGCCATTTTTTAGGTCGGAAATTATCTTTTCTGTCAAAGGGAAATCTCCTGTAAAGTCTTTTAATCACACTTACTATTCGTAATATTCTTTTTTCATGCTTGGTATTATAAATATTTTGAAAAAACCAAGCTTGGTATGATATAGCAATTCCCATGGTAGTGAAGTATAAAATTCTAGGTTTTAGGCAACAGTGAAGAGAAAAAAAGATAAGCACCTAAACAAAATTGTTTACCTACCCTAATTTGATGTGAGGCATACAATATAAGGGTTCAGTCTAACAAAATGTGTAATTAATTTTGTGTACTTGCTGTACCTATAGCAATCCTATTTAAGTTGTAATATTTTGGTGGCAATTAGGTGTCAGGAGTCAGGAGTCATAATTTTAAAGGTTTTCAGTTCAAATTAACTATTATAAAAATTCTCACAACCAATGGGCGGATTGCTATAATTAGCCTGAGACACTCTATATTAAATCCAGTTGTAAGTTATTCCAAAAATTCCTCTTAAATAGTATATAACTCCCATATAATTTTTCTGATTATCAACAGTATCACAGCCTTAATTTATCCTAATTTATGAATCTTGAATGCTAAATTATCAAATAAGTAATTAGTCGAATTAGATATTAGAGATTGTCTCTATTTTACCCTACTAAAATTGTTATATAAACTCTCAATAATTAATCACATGAAATTGATAATCTTAGTCAAGCTTATGTAAAATTTATAACTAATGAATAAACCTCAAGATAATGAGAATATACAATAACTAGATACTTGACAAAACCCTATCTTTATAAATGGTAAATCAAAAACACTGGCGACTAAATCCCAGGATTGGGTAAAATAACTAAATACTTAATTTATACCCAAGGGTCGAGATGGTGGACCTCTTGACAATTTTGTACTTAATTAAAAATGATACTCAACAAGAAAATATCAAAATCACTGATATTCAAAGGACTGCTCTTGATATTACCTCTGGCGATAATAAATTCTATTACATATCCTACGACTGCTCAAATTAACCCTAGTCAACCCCCAAGAAATCAAAATTCTTCAGGTCGTAGTCTTACTGTTCGCTCGGATATTCAAGAAGCTGATGCCAGAACAGGAGTTGTTACAGCTCGTGGTAATGTCCAAATTAACTACCCTGCTCGCAAAATTCAAGCAACAGCAGCTCAAGCTCAATATTTCAGCCGAGAACGTAGAATTGTTCTTAGTGGAGATGTATTTATACTACAGGATGGTAATACAATTCGGGGAGAAACTGTCACCTATCTGATAGATGAAGGACGCTTTATTGCTCTACCTCAATCCCAAGGGCAAGTAGAATCTATATATGTAGTTCCCGCAGGTCAAGGAACAGATGTAGAAAGTGCTGTTTCTGCCCCATTTAATCCAAAGCCAGCCTTTAAAACTCCAATAAGTCCATAATCTAAATATAACCTTTCTCAACCTTACTCATCTTTTTTATTGCTATTCCTTATTCTCTATTTCTTATTATCTGTTGCCTAAAAATTAGAATTTTGTATAGCACTACGCAAATAGGGCGCGGACATTTATCAATGCTCAAACTCACGAGGGAGATGACTTCTGACTTCGCGCCTTATGACTTCTGACTTGCACGTAGCACTATACCTTACCAGTATGAGAATTGCTATAATTAACGATTTTTATTGACAAATTTGATATTATATGTATTTTGAACTAGCCTGGAATTGATGGGATATTTATTGTTTCTATAGCTTGGTGAAAAATTTAGACATTAGATCCAATTATTGAACTCTACTGTCTAATTCAATTTTTAAAAGCTGGCTTCTAACTCAAATATGAAAATTGTTCTTGAGAATATTCACAAATATTATGGTAAGCGTGCTGTGGTGAGTCGAGTTAATATATTTATTGCTCAGGGAGAAATTGTTGGCTTACTAGGTCCCAATGGTGCAGGTAAAACTACTACATTTTATATTGCTACAGGTCTAGAAAAACCTTCACTTGGCACTGTCATTTTAAATGAGTTAGATATAACAACTTTACCAATGCATAAAAGAGCAAAACTTGGTATTGGTTATCTAGCTCAGGAACCCAGTATTTTTCGTAACCTTAGTGTGAAAGATAATATTCTCCTAGTCTTAGAACAAACAAAAGTGCCTCGTCGTGAGTGGAAAAGGCGTTTAGAGTTTCTATTACATGAGTTTCGTTTAGAAAAAATAGCTTCTACTTTAGGTTCTCAAGTTTCTGGGGGGGAACGTCGGCGAACAGAATTAGCTAGAGCTTTAGCATCTAACCAAGATGGACTAAAATTTTTATTTTTAGATGAACCATTTGCGGGAGTAGACCCAATAGCTGTTTCTGAGATTCAAAAGATAGTAGCCAAATTAGGAGAACAAAAGATGGGCATCCTAATTACGGATCATAATGTGAGGGAAACTTTAGAAATTACTGACAGAGCCTATATTATGCGAGATGGACAAATCTTAGCATCTGGAACAGCAGAAGAACTTTATAACAACCCTTTAGTACGTCAATATTATTTGGGTGATAAATTTCAGTTTTGAGGCATTCTTGCACAAGAAAGTAGTTCTCAAGTTTTTAGCACTATTAATTACTAAAGATACAAACTAGATGATGTTAGAAAGTAAGCATTCAGCGGTCAGCTCTCAGCTATCAGCTTCATTACCTTTAAAAGAGGAAAAAGTAATAAGCGAGATTTCATGCTAATTAAAAGTTACTGTAAAAGTCTATCAGTTAACCTTAAAAGTCTATGGAGCTACATCGTTCATTTTTATTGCGCTCAAGCTGACTGCTAATAGCTGAATGCTTACATGTATATTAGATTTAATTGTTAGTAGTGATAGTGGAATACCATTGTTGATCAGGGCAGAGTAGCGGAAATGAATCAGATAAATCAGTATTTGGCCAAATTTTACAATGTGTCAAAAAACAAATCAAACTAGATAGTATTATGGTCTGTGATAGTGCTTTATATAGTCAAGAGAATATCCAGTTAATCTCACAGAGGAACGGAGTTTGATTTTACAGTTTTTACCCTCTGCTTGTCAAAAATATTATTAGTGATTTTGATGGTACGCGATCGCACTACCTGCTACACGAAAATTGATTGATGCTCTTGACTCGAGTATAGTTGCTCCTGTGTTTTTTGCTGCCAAGAGAACTCCCAGGTTCAACAACAATACTCTAACCCTCACTTTTTTATGTTCCATACAATTAATTTGTTAGCTAAAATTCTGGTGATGGTTCATGTATCTTTTTATGCTACATTTTGAAGTGCGGAATGTGGGAACAATAAGTTGGCTGAAATTCTGATGATGATTCATGTATCTTTTTATGCTACATTATGAAGTGCGGAATGTGGGATTTAATATCATGTTCGGTTGAATAGTTCTTATTAAAGTTTGTAGTTGGGCTTTAGACCCATCTATAACTTAGGGCTAAAGCCTAACTACAAACAAAAACTTTTTTTATCACTGATTATCCACACATGATATAAGTTATAAATTTATGAGTTTACCTTTAAAAATTCACTGTTATTATTGGTATAAAAAAGCCTAGAAACCGGGTTTATTTTAAATGCCTACCTCCTACAAACCCGGTTTCTCATTATCTACAGCAAACCATCATTATCAATTATCTGTTATCCATTATTAATTATCCATTAATTAAAGCAGACCATCATTATCAATCAGATATTTTGCCAACTTATTAATACAATTACGAATTTGAGGGTCTCGTCCACCACGACTATCAATTACAGTCATTAGATAGACTTCACCATCAATACTTAGCCCCAAAGTAGTACCTAGAGCGCGAGAATTTTGTCCAGTCTTTTCACCTAACCATTTAACTTCTGGCAATTTTTCTAAACCAGCATATCCCAATAACCTATCCTTCTGACGAGCTAATGCTTCTATCAATACATCAGAATTTGGATACTCATTGTTATATATTGAGACCATCATATCTGTCAGTTCATTGCTAGTCAAACTATTACGACCTTTACCAGGATTTTTTGGCCTAATACGGTTGCCCATTAATTTATAGTTGACCCGAATAACTTTGTAACCATCATTTTTGAGAACTTTATTAATATAAGGTTGCCCTAAATAATCAATTAGTTGATTTGTGGCAATATTACTACTATGGTCAATCATTTGTCCGACCAAAGTTTTTAAGGGATAACGTTTTCTCGCCCGAATTTCTGAAGCATCTTCAGTAAAGTTACCTCGACTAACATAAACAGGAGTATCTAAACTAATATTTTCTTTCGATACTTTTTGCATCAATGCCACAGCAATAGGAACTTTGATTAAACTTGCGGCACTTGCCGGAGCTTTATTACCATTTAAGTTTAAACATTCTCTGCGTAAGTTACAGATAGTAATTGTAGCTCTGCTTGATAGACCACTTTCTTTACGAATTTTATCTAAAAAGTTAGATTTAGTTAGGTTTAATTGATCGGAAGAATGATTGAGACTGCGCTTATATTCTTTAAGTTTTTTATTAGTTTTTCCTCCAATAAATGAGTCGGCAGGAATTTCCTGTAAGTTATAAATAGCTTGTTGCCAGAGATGTTTTTCTGTTTCTCTAGTTTTGACAGTTGGATTTGCAGATACTCCCACCTCAGCAGCTTGGGCACCTAGAGTTAATGCTTGTCTCCAATTATCATTAGCTCGCTGTTCAATTAATATTTGAACTTCAATTTCTTGTAATTTTTGAACTAGGTTTTCTTGTTTTTCTAATGTTGCTTGATTTTCCTCAGAAAAGAATAATCTTTTTCTAGGAGTAGGCAGAGATTCTAATTTATTAACTATGCTATCCCGCGTCTCATAGAGTTCTTGCAAAGATTGAGTATAAGATTCTGCTGCCAAGGAACTCTGTATATTCCCAATTGAAAAGAGGGTAAGACTGGCCATTGTTGTTAAAGTGCCAGTGAGGATTTGTTTTATTTTTAATATTCGGTGCATAGAATTCGCCCCACACAAATAAATAATTTTCTGCTGACCAATAAAGATAATCTTGAATTCTAAAGAAAATTAATCTATCAGTCTAAATACAAATATACTATGTTCTATAGTAAGTAACCAAAAAGCTAAGATGAACACTTTAGAAAAGTTCAATACAACTGTGGAAAATGGAGAAGCTAGTACGGAGGAAGCCTTAAAATTTTTTGATGAGTTAGAGTCTGTGAACTTAGAGTTTATGATAGGTAGGTGGCAAGGATCTGAATTTCCTACAAATCACCCCATGGATGGCTTACTAGAAGCTAGTGGTTGGTACGGAAAAGAATTTGTTGATGTTGACCAAGTTCATCCTTTGTTGTTTTCAGATGGGAATAATAATATATTTAAGGTCGAGCCAAATCCAACTGCAATGAATTTGGGACTTCGTTTGCCAGTTCTGAAAAGTAAGGCCATGAAACCTATTTTTACCCTGATGAACTTGATGTTAAAAACTGAGAAAAGTCAGGCAAGGATTCGTATGATGGAGTATCGTCAAAAGGTTAGTGCAACGATGATTTATGATAATTTGCCAATTAACGACATCTTTAGAAAAATAGATAATAATACAGTATTGGGTTTAATGGATTTTAAAGGTGTACCACAACCTTTCTTTTTTGTATTGAAGAGAGATATATAGCCAGGAGTCAGGAGTCAGGAGTCATGAGGTAAGGTGAGTAGCCTTACTTTTTGCGCGTTGCTAACTCTAGGTATGATTTGATAATTTTAGAGTTTGAACTCTCACGGGGTGACAAGCTAGTTGAAAGCTATATATAGAAAGGGATTTACGCCTGG
>NZ_JBNHEP010000262.1:0-6526 GCF_050015995.1 Dapis brunnea BLCC-M229
AATAATGGATAATTACCTCTGGTTAAAACCGTTACGGAATTGAATATAAGCAAATCACAATTTCTTTTCTTGGTCGATTGGATATGGCTAGGTTTCTGATGTATCCAAGGACTGCTCTCTTGGTCGATTGGATATGGCGAGGAAGTCTCGCCATCCCATCCTGACGGAATGCTCCGCAAACGACCGCTTTTTCTCCTTAAAAGGAGAGGCTTTAAACCTTTGGGAATTAATTATCAATTATCCATTGGTAAAATTTCTACCGACTACAAACCAGATTTTTTTAGAGGAACTCAACTCACCCAGAAAATCGAATCAAGTTTCTGACTCGTATTTGGTGTTTTAGGCAATCGCCGATATGTTTGTGTAGCATGACTTGGGAAAACCTTGGTTGGGTAAGATCAAAAGCAAATAGTTATTATCAGTTTCACATTCTTAAACTCCTAATAATACGTTTTAAAGTGAGGAATTATAGGTAAAAAATATAGTGGTTTGTGATTAATTTATATGCAAACCGCTATGTCTATAAGACTATACAGCGAAAGTATCTACAAATAGTGAACCTGCTGTGTTTCCATTAATAGTTGAGAGAGAGAAAGTAGTGCCGTTGCTTTGCGCAAATCCGAATCCATCTAATAGATCGTTATACAATGTGTGAGCGTAGCCGTGATTACCTACAAAAGTAGAGGAACCTGGTTGGAGGAGATCGTCCCAGTTAATGTATACATCTAAGTCAGCTAATGGGTCGTCGTATCCCAATGTACTGCTAGTATGGAAAGCAATTACTCTATCCGCATCGCTTGGATCTAGGCGATCGTCTGTGGAGTTAGGACGAGAGAACCAACCTCCTTCAAATTCGGGACCTGCTGGATCGAGACCAATGAGTCGATCGACTTCGCCACGACGTTCGCGAAGTTCTTCACCTGCTTCACCCATGATATGAGCACCTAAACTGTGACCAATAAGTGTGGTATTAGCAGGATTGACACCTTGACCCAACAAATAGTCTGCTACCTCAACTCCCACTTCATCAACTCTGTTGGCAGCAGCAGGATAATAGAAAGTATCAGCGCCATCTTGCCAATCTACTACCAAAATGTTAGCATCATTCCCTTCCAAATCTCGTATATTTTGTGCCATTTCTGACATCCAAGCTTGAGGGGTGAAGTTATTACCTGGATTTCCACCCGTACTTCGGTAACCATGTACGATTACATAAGTAGGATCGCTTGTGTCTATAGACCGGGAATTATTAAATCCGCTATTATCCCAAGTATTAAAGAATACGTCTACCATATTTTTAGTTTGTTCCTATGTATAAGTTTTTACTGAAAATATTACACTTTGTGTTTAGTTGTATTTTCGATCTATATAATCTACATAATTAGATACATTAGGACTTAGGCAGAAACCGGAAAAATAATAATCAGGGTAATAAACCAGGTTTGTTGTTCGGTTGCGTAAATCCTGATACAATACATTTTTATTTAGGCAAGAGGCAACAGGCGTTACAAAAGCTCTACTTTTCAGTAGTATCCCTGAGTTTTTGTAATATCAAAAAGGTAATTCTGTCATTCTAACTTATGACTTCAAATGTCACTCCTTCATACAAAAGTTCTATAGAACCCATTCAGTATCTTTGCTCAGAATTAAATTTTTGAGGCATGGAGTCCTGCCTGGGAAGAAAAAATCAAAGAAAAAGTAGGAAAAAGATTAAAAATACTCCCCACCCTACCCACACTTCCCACACTCCCCACCCCCATCATGTATAAAAAAATAAATACCAAATGGGTTCTATAGGACATTGAAATTCAATACTTTGTAGAGCGATCGCCTCCCCCGCTTCATAATAATTACAAAACTACATTTTCCTCTCTTATTGAGGATAAACTTCCACCAAAAGCGATCGCACCTTGACAACTAGAAAAAGTTGTTATATTCTCATATTAGATTAGTATTATGGGAAAATACTAGCTTTTTTTTTAGAGGAGGATGCGGGAGTTTATTTACAGCAGTTTTCATGTCGGTAGACCACAGTAGGGGCAAAAAGCGAATCGCCCGTACAGGGTTTTGGTTGTGATGATGTGGTTCATCAATCTGAAAAGCGCTGTAACTGCTAAAACAGGTAAAGCTCAATATTTTGTGTCGGTAAACTATAAATTAGTTAAGGCTATTGTAGAAAAAACTGGAGAGTTTGAGTGTCTAACTCCTGAAGCTTTTGTTAATAAGTATATTTAATTTTATAATATTAGTTATTCCCATACAATTTTTCTTTACCACCTAACCAATATTGCCAAATCACAACTACTGCCCAATGAATAATTACTGCAACCCACAAACAACCAGTTATTTTATAAGCTACCGTACATCCTAAACCTAAAATTCCTGTCAATGTTAAAAAAATTGGTGTCATAAAAGTTGGGTTTCCCTGGGGATGGAAAGTTAGAGCATTTATTGGATGATAAATAATAAATAAAAATAAACTTAATGCTGCCCACAAACACCACACAATAATTGAAATTCTCTCGGTGGGATGAGGCAATAAGAAAACTCGAAATATCAGCTCTTCTATTAAAGATGGCATAAAAAATATCGCTAATAACCTCTGAAATAATTCTTTGAGATTCCGAAAACCTCGACTTACTCGCAAAAATCTAGAATTAAAACCTAACGGTAAGGCGATCGCTCCATAAATTAACAATGTTACTCCTACCACTAACCAATCTTGACTATTCATGGGGCGAGAAGCAAATATTAGACGTTCAATTAAGATGGAAATCATATAGAATTGTCCTAAAGTGTATTGAAACACTGCTATTATATTAGGCAAGTATAAATACTACGACTAATCCTAACAGAAAGCGCCACTATCAAGACAACCAACGAGGTTTTTTGAATAATGGAGGATGCCAAGCTTGATAAAATTCTGGGTAAGGGAGAGTTTGAGCACATTTCCAGATTATTTTGTAGCACTCCTTGGAGTGATAGCTATTATCTCTGTAACCTTTTACTGATAAGTAGTCTTTTAAGAATGTGATAACTTTTGTCATGTACTTTTTTGTTAAAATTTTCCCTAAGCTTGATGCTGCTTGTCTGTGAGTTGAATTATCAGAAGTAGAGCTAAAAAATTCTATCACAGCATTAGTTGCATTCTTATTGCCTGGGTCAATTTTCCCTAAGCTGGCTGCTGCTTGCCTACGAGTATAATCATCAGAAGTTGACATCAACAATTGTATTAAAGCATCAATCGCTTTCTCATTGCCCGTGCCAATTTCTCCTAAAGTTGATGCTACTAGGCTGCAAGTATAATTATTAGGATTAGAGTTGAACAATTCCACCAAAGCATTTATAGTATCTTTCCTTGGAGTCTCTAGTAAAACAGTCTTAGCTTCTGTTTCTATTTCATTGAAATCATTAGCCCAATGAACTATTTTTTCTACTATTTGATCTGTTTGAGTTTTAGTGCATTCGCTCAATTGACTAATTGCAGCAGCAGCCAGAAAATAAGCCCGACATCCATAAAAACCTCTCTCTATCCCTGGTTTTAAAAAGTTTCCACACCCATCCTTAAACTCAGTTAGAGCTTGAATAAACTCTTCTTTCTCTTCCTTCTTAACATCCTTTCGCCCCAACCACAACAAAACCACCTGCTTCCACTCTGGCTCAAAAATTCGATAACGTTTACCCTTCACAGGTTTATTCTTATGGGCGCGAGGTAGGAAAAAATCCCAATCATCAATAGCTAGAGCAGCACAATATTCCCTTTGGAGGTAAGCTCCATTAAGGTCAGTTTTACTACGGTCATCTCCTCTGAAGTCAGCTCCTATGAAGTCAGCTTCACTAAGGCTAGTTTTATCGAGCTTAGTTTTATCGAGCTTAGTTTTATCGAGCTTAGTTTTAAGTTTAGTTCCACTCACGTCAGTTTTACTGAAGTTAGCTCCATTAAGGTCAGCTCCATTAAGGTTAGCTTTACTGAGGTTAGCTCCATTGAGGTTAGCTGCACTCAGGTTAGCTCCACTCAGGTTAGCTCCATTGAGGTCAGCTGCACTCAGGTCAGCTGCACTCAGGTCAGCTGCACTCAGGTCAGCTCCACTCAGGTCAGCTCCACTCAGGTTAGCTGCACTCAGGTTAGCTGCACTCAGGTCAGCTCCACTCAGGTTACTATTTGTAAGATTAGTATCTTTTAAATTAACATTCCTTAAATTAGAAAAGCTTAAATTTGCACCACTTAAATCATCTTCACTCAAATCATCACCACTTAAATCAATTCCAACATAATCTTCTGCCAAATTAAGTCCTGCAACTTTCGCTAATTCTGATAGCTTATGTGTTGGTTCAGATTCAATTTCTTGAAAAAGGGCACCTAGCTCTTCAGGAGTTAGAGGGGAATTCATATATCAACTCTACTTTACTCAAATATTCTTTAAGTTTTGGTTCTAAGTATTTTTTTAAAAATGCACGAATTTTTGTTTGTTTTACTTTAGGGCGAGTCCAATCATCCCAAACTCCTTCTTGGGCAGTTATCTCTATGTCGTTTGTACTTATTTGAATTTCAAAGGTAGCACAAAGAGTACAGCGATCGCCTAAGATATCAAGAATATATCCAAGTTTTTCACCTTGAAGTGAACCATTTAAAACTTTTGATTTCTCTTGATTAACTTGAAATTCCCAACAAGGAGTTTGATCATCTCCTATAGCACTTACAGTCCAATCTTCTTTCTGAGTTTTAACAAATTTACGTTCTCTTAGAGGCATTACTCCATTTTGAAGATCGAGCCTTAGTTTTCCATGCTTTATTCCAAATCTGATAAAAGCATTTTTTTTTTATTTGCTAATAAATCTCTCCAGAAATTAAGATTTAACAACCTTTCTATAGTAATTTCTGGTAGATTATCGGATATATCTAATTTTTCTGTATATATAATTTCTTCCTCACATTGACCAAAGCTAATATCTAATATAATACCAAGTACTTTACTTTTATTAATTTCTTTTTGAAAAAACTAACTAAACGAGTTTAAGAAAATACGAAAAATATAAGTATTACATCTCTACTTCTCTTTAATCCGGTATATTTTTTTAATCCGGACAAATTGCAAAAACTAACTAAACGAGTTTAAGAAAATACGAAAAATATAAGTATTACATCTCTACTTCTCTTTAATCCGGTATATTTTTTTAATCCGGACAAATTGCAAAAACTAACTAAACGAGTTTAAGAAAATACGAAAAATATAAGTATTAAACCTCTAAGCATTTAACCATATTTGATATGAAACGGTATTACCTTGTGAAATTTTATGTTTGGTTTTCTAAGCGATCGCCTATTAATCACAAATTCATAGGATCGACATCCACAGTCAAACTCACCCCAGGGCGACAAAAATTACTCAACTGAGTCAGATCTGGTACATCATCACATTCAGGCAATAACTTTAACAAAATTTGCCACCGATAACGATTAGCTATTCTAGCAATAGGAGCGGGTGCAGGACCTAATAAATCGTATTTTCCTTCTTCTGCTTTTTCCATCAGCACACTTGCTAACTGTTGAGCAGTCACTGCTACCTCGGTTGGGTCATAACTACTCAGACGCAATAAAATTAACCGCCCGTGAGGAGGATATCGCAATTCTGCTCTTGTCTGTAATTCTGTTTCCACAAAATACTGATAATCATTACGTTGCACTGCTTGAATTACAGGATGTTCTGGTGTATAGGTCTGAATAATGACTCGCCCTGGGTTATCTCCACGACCTGCACGACCCGACACTTGCAGCAATGTTTGAAAAGCGCGTTCATTGGCGCGATAATCTGAAAAATGTAGCAACCCATCAGCGGATACAACTCCTACTAATGTCACCTGCGCTAAGTCTAAACCTTTTGTCAACATCTGGGTTCCGATCAATAAGTCTGCTTCCCCATTGGCAAATTGATTTAACAAATTTCGGTGAGCATCTTTTTTGCGAGTTGTGTCGCTATCATATCTAATAAATCGTAAGTCGGGAAATTGTCTGGTTAACTCCTGTGCTACTTTTTGAGTTCCACTGCCAAAAAATTTGAAAAAGGGAGAATCACATTCCGGACAACGTTGGGGTTGTAGTTGGTTATAGTTGCAGTAATGACAACGTAATAGTTGAGTTGCTCCTTCGTGGGTGTAATGATAGGAAAGTGAAACGTCGCAATGGGGACATTCCATTACATAACCACAACTACGGCAAGAGACAAATGTGCTGTGACCGCGACGGTGAATGAATAAAATTCCTTGTTGTTTTGTTTCCTGTAGTTGTTGCAGTGCTTCTTGTAGAGGATAGCTAAACATTGTCCGGTTTCCCTGTCGCAGTTGTTGGCGCATATCTACTATTTCTAAGGGTGGCATCGGTCGCGAGTGGATGCGTTCTGGTAATGATAGGTAGTAGGTGTTGGGTGCTGGGGAAACAGTTTCATTTTCATCAACCAAGAAACCGGGTTGATTATCCTGATTATTCAAACTATCATTTTTTTCAGATAAACCTGGTTTTTCCGTCAGG
>NZ_JBNHEP010000262.1:6626-17883 GCF_050015995.1 Dapis brunnea BLCC-M229
ATCCTGATTATTCAAACTATCATTTTTTTCAGATAAACCTGGTTTTTCCGTCAGGAAAACATTTTCATCAACTAAGAAATCGGGTTGATTATCCTGATTATTCAAACTATCATTTTTTTCAGATAAACCTGGTTTTTCCGTCAGGGAAACATTTTCATCAACTAAGAAACCGGGTTGATTATCTTGATTATTCAAACTATCAATTTTTTCAGATAAACCTGGTTTTTCCGTCAGGGAAACATTTTCATCAACTAAGAAACCGGGTTGATTATCTTGATTATTCAAACTATCAATTTTTTCAGATAAACCTGGTTTCTCTGGATGGTTTGTTCTTGTTTCTAACCAACTTTCTAAAGAGGGAGTTGCTGAACCTAATATTAATGGGCAGTTTTCCAATTCTGCTCGCCATTTCGCTACGGTGCGAGCGTGATAACAGGGGGCGGGGCGGTCTTGTTTGAAACTGTTATCATGTTCTTCATCTAAAACAATTAAACCTAATTTTGGCAGCGGTGCGAATATTGCAGAACGAGTACCGATAATAATTTGCGGAATACCCCAAGTCATGTTACGCCAGGTGTCATAACGTTCTCCCGCAGATAAGGCGCTATGGTAAACATAGACTTTTTTGCCAAAACGAGCGCGAAACCTATCGGTAAGTTGGGGAGTTAGACCAATTTCGGGAACGAGTACGAGAGCAGATTTCCCATTTTCGAGGATAGGAGCGATCGCCTGTAAATATATTTCTGTTTTCCCAGATCCGGTAACTCCATGGAGCAATATTTGAGCAAATTCTTGAATCTGGGTAATGGTTGTTAATGCTTCTGTTTGGTAGGGTGTAAGTATTTTTATTTCATCTCTGGTATCGCCTCTACCTTGTTCTCGCCGTAATACTTCCTGTTCCTGAATGACAGCATAGCCTTTTTCTTCTAGTTTCTTTACCACAGAAGTTGTAGTTTGGCAAGTGTTAAGTAATTCTGTTAACCACATTTCGCCTCCACTTTGGCGTAACACTTCCATCACTTCTTTTTGACGTGGGGTTAAATCTTTGGGTGGGGTTTGAGCAACTAGAGTAACTGCTTGTCTGAGTTTGGGTTTTGGTGGGGAAGGGGGTTCGAGATAACTTTCTACCCAACCTCGTTGTAGTAAATCTTTTAATCCTCTTTGAGCATTTTTGACTTGACGTTGAATGTATTGCCAGGTGTAGTCTTTAGTTTTGGAGTTTTGCAGAATTTCCAGAATTTTTTGAGCATTAGCATTGAGGAAAATTTCTCCACCTGTTGGTATTGCTGCTTTGATGATGCGGATGCGTCGCTGACTACGTTTGAGTAACCCTGGTGGTAAAGCAGTGCGGATTACTTTAATGAGTGGTGTTTGATAATAAATGGCGACTTTTTCCAGGAGTTCCCAATAAGTGGCAGGGAAAAAACCTCTGGTAATAATGTCTGATACATTTTTGAGGCGATCGCTACTTAAACCTTCTGGTAGTTGGGAAGTTTTGCGGATAGCGATCGCTCCTACTTGTTGTTTGCCAAATGGTACTACTAAAATATCTCCAGGCTGAATATCCAAATCGGGAGGTATTTTGTAGGTAAATAATTTTTCCTCCTCTTCAGTATCATCTGTTGAAGTTTGGAAAGGGACATCAACCAAGACTTCTACCCACTCTTGCGACTCTGGGGAAACATTTTGATAAGATGACCCAGGTTCAGCTAGGATAGGTTTTGAGGGTGTTTGGACAGAGTAGGACATTGGCAAAATTAATTAGGGGACAAATTCAGAAGTCAGAAGTTAGAAGTCAGAAGTTAAAAGTTAGAAGTTTTTTGAAGTTAGAAGTCAGAAGTTAAAAGTTAGAAGCTAGAACTCGCTTAATCCCTGTTTTATTGTCAGAATTCAGCTATAGCAATCCTAAACGATTCGTGAAAAAAACTGTAGGGGTTTGGTCACTAAATCCAATTTTTGCTTGGGTTTAGTATCCAAACTCTTATGATCAAATATTACAACCTATTATAAGATTGCTATATAATAAATTTCCCAATCTTTCAGAGACTGTTTGTAAAATAAGTCTTAACAGAGCAAATAATGACTAAAATCTAAAAGCGGTAGTACTTCAAGAGATTGAAATTTCCTAGATACCAGAGGTTTAAAGGTACATATATTCCCAGATTTTTAACTTACAAATAGTTGTCTTGATTTCTTCCTCCCTCCATACCTATTCCCTATTCCCTGTTCCCTGTTCCCTGTTCCCTATATCCTTTTTATATTTCCTTTACAAACAGTCTCTCAGACTTATAGTTTTTCTAAGCAACTTATTGAGCAAGCTAGTACATCATCATAAAAAAATTTATAATGTACAGATATTAGTATTAGAGATATCCATAAACTCAGTTTTAGCATAGGAATTACTAAAGTTTTTCAATGAATTTTTGGAGATATTTATTCTATCTTAAACAGGAGAAAATTTACGGATGAAAATAGCAATTGGATCGGACTACTATGGATTCGACCTTAAGGAAGCAGTCAAGCAGCATCTACAAAATAAAGGTATAGAAATAGAAGATATTGGTGTTAATAATTCTACCGAAGAAAAACCTTATTATCAAGTAGCTGCTCAAGTCTCAAAAATGGTAGGAAGTCAACAAGTAGAACGTGGAATACTTGTATGTGGAACAGGTATGGGAATGGCTATTATTGCTAACAAATATCCTCATGTATATGCAGCATTTTGTGAGAATAGTTTTGCTGCCGAAAAATCACGTTCAATTAATAATTCTAACGTCTTAACTCTAGGTGGGTTTGTTACTACTACCCTAGTTGCTCAATAAATTGTAGATGTTTGGTTAACCACTGAATTTCAACAGGGATGGAAACCTGATATTCAAGAGTGGTTGGAAAAATCTATGAAAGATATTGCTCAAATAGAAAAAAAACAATTTGGAAATTAATTAAAAATTAATCATAAAATGAAAGAATTTGAAGGAAAAGTTGCTCTAATCACTGGAGGAAGTTCTGGAATTGGTAGAGCTACCGCTTTAGCATTTGCTCAGAAAGGAGCCAAAATAGTTATTGCTAGTCGTAGGAAAAAAGAAAGTGAAGAAACAGTGGCAATGATTGAAGAAATTAGCAGCGAAGCTATCTTTGTCAAAACAGATATTACTCAAGCTACTGAAGTTGAAAACTTAGTTAATCAAACAATTAATAGTTATAATCGTTTAGATTACGCCTTCAATAATGCAGGTATAGAAGGAATATTCGGACCTAGTATTGAACAAACTGAATCAAACTGGAATCATATCATTGATACCAATCTTAAAGGAGTTTGGTTATCAATGAAATATCAAATTCCCCAAATGTTAAAAAATGGTCGTGGAGCAATAGTAAATAATGGTTCTATGTTGGGATTAATTGGTGCAGCTAATGCTTCAATTTACTGTGCGAGTAAACATGGTGTAATAGGGTTAACAAAAGCTGTTGCTTTGGAACAAGCAACAGCAGGTATTAGGATTAATACTGTTTGTCCTGGTGTAATTCAAACAGATATGGTTGACCGTGCTTTTGGCAAGGATGATGATAGTGAAGCTAAAGCGCAAATTGTAGCAGCACATCCTATTGGTCGTATTGGCAAACCAGAAGAAGTAGCTAATGCCGTTGTTTGGTTATGTTCTGATGCGGCTAGTTTTATTACAGGTCATTCCCTCACAATAGATGGTGGTTATACTGTACAATAGTGGAAGTTATATTCTCTGGTTAAGCTAAAGTATTTTATCAGAGAATTTTGATTGATTTTTTTAGCTATTGAACCAGGTAAAAAATCTCTGATTCGACCTTTTGACAATAGAAGAAAAATTTTTGATAATTAGTGATTATTTTTGCAGAATAACTAATTTTATCTTAGCAATGATAAGATAATTTTGGTAAAATCTAATGTTGTTTACACAAGCATAAATTATGAGCAACGAATTTGAGGGAAAAATTGCTGTTGTCACTGGAGGAAGTTCAGGTATTGGTAGAGCAACCGCTGTAGCTTTTGCTAAGAAAGGAGCCAAAGTAGTTATTGGCGATCGCATGGAAAAAGAAGGTCAAGAAACAGTGGTAATGATTAAAGAAATTGGCAGTGAAGCTATATTTATCAAAACAGATATTACTCAAGCCACTGAAGTTGAAAACTTAGTTAATCAAACAATTAATACTTATAATCGTTTAGATTACGCCTTCAATAATGCAGGTACAGAAGGGATATTAGGACCTAGTATTGAACAAACTGAAGAAAATTGGAATCAGGTTATTAATACCAATCTTAAAGGAGTTTGGTTATCGATGAAATATCAAATTCCTGAAATGTTAAAAAATGGTGGAGGAGCAATAGTAAATAATGCTTCCGGATTCGGATTGGTAGGTGGCCCTAATGTTTCAATTTATTGTGCTAGTAAACATGGTGTTATAGGATTAACAAAAGCTATTGCTTTGGAACAAGCAGCAGCAGGTATTAGGATTAATAGTGTTTGTCCTGGTCCGACTCAAACAGATTTACTTGACCGTATTTTATCTAAGATTGGTCGGAGTGAAGCTAAGGCAGCACAACCTATTGGTCGTTTTGGCAAACCAGAAGAAATAGCTAATGCTGTTGTTTGGTTATGTTCCGATGCAGCTAGTTTTATTATCGGTCATTCCCTCACAATAGATGGTGGTTATACTGTGCAATAGTTGCAGTTTATTCCCTCTTTAAACTAGAGTATTTTAGCAGGGTATTTTGATGGAATTATACTAAATCTGGTTTAGACACAAGCTTTATTATCTAAGGTAAGGTAGAAGGCAGAAGAGTTAGAGAAGAATGTGAAAAAGGTACTTTATGATAACCGGATTTGGTATTATTTAACCATTTAACTGGGCAAAAAATTTCTGATTCAACCTTTTTGCTTTGGAGACCCAATTTTGATAATTTTTCATAATTTATGCATAAAGGATGGGAACCAATTTGAATCGGGCGATCGCCTCTATACTAATTGAGAAATTTCAAAAAAGTGCTTGATTAAAAAAACTTGACATGGTATTGTAAGTATAATGGAGAAGGTTTGCTCATATAGACCCAAAGCTGGCATTTTAAGAAACAGGTGTTTCAGGTATTGTGATATCCTCTATATTTCCTTTTGAAATGAGGCAGTTAGTTTTTCTGTCTTCTTAAGTCAGTTTTGGGTACTAAATTTGAGTTTTATATTTCTATATAGTGAAAAAAAATGGGGTGGGGTTTCATACCCTTGGGATGGAAAAATTCACCCTATATAAATTTATTACTCCAAAGTTATGGTTAGGCTGTCTAGGTAAAATTTGCCGTCTAAAGTTGAAATTTGCCAGCTATCTTATCTGGGGGTAAGAGACTGATACAATCAAATTTTATCTGCCATTAAGTGGAGGGGAGTGTCAGACTCTCAGGAAAATAATTTAACTTTTATATTGATGGGGAAAATTTACCAGCTTCAATTGATAATTCCCCAGTTATGGTTAGGTTTTATCGGCAAAATTTGAACTCTGAAGTTTGAATTTACCAGCTATCTTATCTGAGAGTAAGAGACTGATACAATCAAATTTTATCTACCAGTAACTTGTACTAATACATTTCTTTTTCGAGGTCCGTCTAATTCAAAAAATAATACTGACTGCCAACTTCCTAAAGCCAATTTTCCCTCCACAACAGGAATAACCTCACTATTATTTAAAGTCATTGCCATAAGATGAGAATGAGCATTAATTGGTTCATCGGGAGGAACATCTCGCAGATGCAAATCATTATGGAGATACTTGTCAGATTCTGGTGCTAACTTTCTCAAGTATACTTTCAGGTCTTCAATTAATCTTTCCTCATTTTCATTAATCGCTAAAGCGGTAGTTGTGTGCCTAGAAAATACAATTACCTGCCCATCGGTTATGCCAGTTTTAGTTAAGACATCAATAACTTGGGGAGTAATATTGTATATTTCTATTCCTGGAGCAGTTTCTATTTCTAGAAGTTCATTTTTAATCAACATATTAATATCCTATTTTCTCAAAACTACTAATATATATAGAGTAGTTAAATATTACTTATAGCGTTTCTCAAGTTACTGAGGTACAGTTGTTTTTATCCTTTTCTATATACCTGTTTCCCAAATTACTATGACCTAGGGACGTTGCATACAACGTTCCTACCTACTCCCTCAAACAAACTAATTTTGTACCTCACTTAGAGACGGAAATTGCTATATATCATATTCGGTTGAACATTTATAAATAATGACGAAAGGAGTGAGTGAGGAAAAAGGCAAAGAAAGGAAAAAGTATAAGGAGTCTCAGGTGTTGCTGTCTTACTGTCAATCAAATAAATTTATAGATCGCTCATTATCTGAATATGCTATTTGTTAACCTTTAATATCAATCCCTAAATATTTGCCCACCTAACTACTAAATTTATTTGAGATTGGGATGAATACTCTACTTTTTCATAATGGAAAATTTTTTAGTCAACTAAACTTGTTTCTTCGTTACTAATTACAATTTTTCCAACAGCGCGACCCATTTCACTATAAGCATGAGCTTCTGCTATTTCTACTAATTTATATGTTCGGTCAATAATTGGTTTAACTAATCCATCTTCAATCAATTCTCGAATGGCAATTAAGTCACGGGGGTTAGGTTGAGCAAGAACTAATTTAGATTTTTTACCAGGCATAAATAAGGTTATGAAAGTAGAAGGTAAATTTTCTAAAGTTGGTAGGGTGGAAATATAAATTCCCTCTGACTTTAATACATTTTCACAACTAGAAAAAGTTTCTTTCCCAACAGTATCAAAGATAATGTCATACTGTTCAGATTCTTTGGTAAAATCAATCTGATTATAATCAATAACGCGGTTTGCTCCTAAACTTTCTACTAAGGTAATATTTTTACTACTACAAACACCTATTACTTCAGTTTTCATTGCCTTTGCAATTTGTACTGCAAAAGTTCCAACTCCCCCAGAAGCACCATTAATTAATACTTTTTGTCCTGGTCTAATTTGACCTAAATTAAGTAATGCTTGAAAAGCAGTTAAACCTGCTACTGGCACTGCTGCTGCTTGGCAATAATTCATATTTTTTGGTTTTAATGCAGCAGTATTTGCAGGTATAGCAATATATTCTGCATAAGCACCTCCGACTAATGGATTAATAAATGTATAAATTTCATCTCCAGGTTCAAAGTTTTCTACTTTTTCCCCTACTTCTAATACAACTCCAGATAAGTCACAACCTAAAACAATAGGAAAGTTAAAACCGGATAATAATTGTAGTTCCCCTTGTCTAATTTTCCAGTCAACAGGGTTAACACTGGTAGCTTTAATTTTGATTAATAATTGATTAGGTGTAACTTGAGGTTTTTCCATTTCTGAATATTCTAAAACATCAGTGGAACCATACCGACTAATAGTGACTGCTTTCATGGATTTTTACTGTTCAATTTTGAATTCAATTATAAGACTAAGAAATTATATCATGTCCGGTTACATACTTATCAATGATAGGAAATAGGGAAGAGGTAATGGGGAATAACTTAACTGGGTATAAAGTGGGAAGAGATAATAAACAATAAAGAGGAATAAGAGTAGTTTTTTGGATAAAAGATAGTTATAAATTTTCTTTTTTTAATCCTCAAAACATCAGCACATAGAGCAGTAGGCAAAACATATCCAAGTTTTATAATTTTCAGATTCGGTAAATAAATAGGCAATATCTCAAAATTTGTTTCTGTATTTGAGGAAATTAGTATCAGGTTTCGCAAGATAGAGTAGCAGGGAAAGCATATTTAGTTTTTATAATTTTCGCAGTAGGTAAATTGAGAGGCAATATCTCAAAATTTGTTTCTGTATTTGAGGAAATTAGTATCAAGTTTCAGAGAGTCAGACCCGACTTTACTGTTTGCTTGAAATTCCTTTTTTCTCCAAGACCTACTTTCTGAGTTGAATTATCAAAAAATTATCCGAATAATTATCACAGAAGCAAAAATTCCTTTTTTTCCCAAGACCTAATTTCTGCCTTTAATTATCAAAACATTATCCGAATAATTATCACAGAAGTAAAAATTCCTGCCACATCAGTAGATAGAGTAGCAGGGAAAGCATATTTAGTTTTTATAATTTTTGCAGTAGGTAAATTGAGAGGCAATATCTCACAAGTAGTTTCTGCATTTGAGGAAATTAGTATCAGGTTTTGGAGAGTCAACTCAGACTTTGTGGTTGGTGGAAATGCCTTTTTTTCCCAAGACCTACTTTCTGAGTTGAATTATCAAAACATTATCCGACAAACTATAATAGAAACTAACATTCCTACCACATCAGCAAATAAAGCGGCAGGCAAAGCATATCGAGTTTTTTTAATTCCAACACTGCCGAAATAAACAGCTAATACATAAAAAGTTGTTTCTGTCGAACCCTGCATTGTTGATACTAAATAGGAGAGAAAACTTAATGGTTCATTTGTAACTATTTCCGACATAATGCCAAAAGCACCACTGCCAGATAAAGGTCTAATTAATGCCATAGGTAATGCTTCTGCTGGCATTCCGATTAAATTAGTTATCGGTGATAAAATTGCAGCCATAATATCTAGTGCGCCACTAGCTCTAAACATTCCAATTGCTACAAAAATTGCCACCATAAAAGGAATGACTCTGACGGCAACTTCAAATCCTGCTTTTGCTCCTTCGGTCATTGTTTCGTAAACTTTAACTCCTCGGAAATAGCCGAAAAGTAGAAAGGAACAAATTAATATTGGCAATAACCAATTAGACAAACTTTGGAAAAAAGCAAGACTAAAAATATAGGGTATACCTCTGAGGTTTAAGCGATAAATTACTGCACCTAAAAAACTACCAATTAAACTGGCAAAAACTAATTTGCCAATTTTGGATGGTGGGGTAAGCTTTGAGATTTTTTCTTCTCTGTCAAGATAATCATTTTTCTCTAAATATTCTGGAGTAACTGATTGATTTAAACTTGGCATTGGTTGCCGACTTGCAAAAAATTTTGCTGCTACAACAGCCGCAATTGTAGAACAACAAGTGGCGATAATTGTAGGTAAAATAATATCTCCTGGATTAGTAACACCTGCACTTGCTCGAACAGTTATCACACTAATAGGAATTATCGTAACTGAAGAGGTATTAATTGCTAAAAATAAACACATTGCATCTGTGGCAGTTCCCTTTTCTAGATTGAATTTATCCATTTCTGCCATAGCTTTTAAACCCATCGGTGTTGCAGCATTTCCTAATCCTAAAGCATTAGCAGCTATATTTAAAATAATGGCAGACATAGCAGGGTGAGATGGGGGTATATCTGGAAAAAGTTTGACCATTAAAGAATAAATTAAACGGGCAATTATTTTCATTCCTCCTGCTGTCTCGACTACTTGAATTATGCCTAACCATAATGCCATACTACCAATTAATCCAATAGCTAAAGTAACAGCATTTTTGGCACCTTCAAATGATGCTTCAGTTATTTCTATCATCCTACCGTTATATACTGCTATGACTGTAGCTAAAATTATCATAAATAGCCAAATACTATTAATAGGTGATGTTTGTGATTGATTCATTTTTAGAGAATAGGGAGTAGGGAGTAGGGAATAGGGAATAGGGAAAAATAATTGATTTATATAGTGCGATAATTTATTAATTATCTGTTAACTGAAATAGCCTTGATATTTGACATTAGCATTTTATATTCATTATTTATCATTTATAAAACAGATAAAAGCTAGCTGAATGCTTACTCTCTAGATTACCGAATAATTAATAATTAAATAATTCAATTTTTATGTTAAGAAAGATGTTTATAAAGCATAGCTCTAAAATGGGAGGTAATTATCAATTATCCATTAATGAACTATTCCTCATCTATCTTTCTACCACAATGAGGACAAATTATAGAGTTTTTTTGCTGACTTAAAGCTCTTTTTTTTTGAATTTCTTCAGTAAAACCAGAAGCAACTATACCTGTGGGTAAAGCAAATATTCCAATTCCAATTAATGCAACTATCGCTCCTAAAAATTTACCTAAAGGAGTAATAGGATAAACATCTCCATAACCGACAGTTGTTAAAGTAACAATTCCCCACCACATAGCGGCAGGAATATGAGGAAAATTTTCTGGTTGAGCTTCATTTTCAGCAAAGTACATTAGACTGGCAGAAGTTACCAATAAAATTACACCTATAAATAGAGAAATTACTATTTCTTCTTGTTTTGACTTAATGACTTGAGCAAATAATTTTGTCGTGTCTGAATATCTGGTTATTTTGAATATCCTAAATATTCTAAATATCCGAAATGAACGAGTAAATATTAAGTTTGGCAATAATAAAGGTAAGTAAAATGGCAAAATAGCAATTAAATCAATAATTACTAAGGGTTTGAGCATAAATCTGATTCTTCCCCAGATAGAATGTTTATATCCAGAAGCAACTTTGCATGACCAAACTCGCAAAATATATTCAATAGTAAATATGATTACTGATATTAATTCCAAGCTATCTAACCAAGTTTGATATTGTTGATAAATATCTTCTACTGTGGAGATAACCACAGTTATAATATTGAGGATAATTAATGTGATGATGAAGACTTTAAAGATTTTGCTGTAGGAGTCTCCAGGATTATCTAACTCAATAATTTCAAATATTCGGCGTTGGATTTTGTGGAGCATTTTTTCTATATACCAGGGAATAGGGAATAGGGAATAGGGAACAGTGGAAAAACATTTCCTAGTCTAAGATTTGTCATAAGTCTATGTCTTAACCAATTCTTTGTTAGCTATACAAGTTTGAGAATTATTTTTATCTTTATGTCGAGAATTATATAGTCATTTATTATGTGATGTGAGTCATATTTTAATCGAAGGTATTGAGATTTTAGCGGGGTGATAAATTTTGGCAGTGGCAAATTTTCTTGGGCAAGGTCTGGAAAGTTTTGAGTAGAGTCTCTGATACCTATTGCCACAATATTTTTCAAACACTCCAACTTTCAAGCTAAATCTTCTAGCCACTTTTCAACTAAGTTTTTTTGATTGAGTAATATCCCATATTCGACCTTTGATTTTGTAGAGGATTTTTTCTATATAGTTTGGCAAGTGGTTTGATTTTTGGGCGAGAATTATATAGTCATTTATGATGTGATGTGAGTCATAGTTTAGTCTGAGGTATTGAGATTTTAGCGGGGTGATAAATTTTGGCAGTGGCAAATTTTCTTG